>CAZKCK010000027.1:0-10371 GCA_964550695.1 uncultured Bacteroidales bacterium
GGCCAGACAACCACTGCTGTTGCAATTGAAATTACAGCACAAATCATGTCAACTGTAGCCTGCCACCAGTCAACTTTCCACCAAAGACCAATAATATGCACCAGATGTGTAGCCCCGCAGGCAAGAATAAACAAACCAAATAAAAATATCACCCATGTAAAAGGCATGTCCTTGCGCTTACGTACAAATACAATCAGAAAAAATGGAATGGATGCATAAGAAATGGCAATCAGGGCATTGGCAAGGGCCATCACCATCATTAAAACCGGTGTCATTTCGGTAGCATCGGCTCCCTGAATATTCATATTTCCGGGCATAAATACCATTGGAAAAACAATAAGAATGGCAAGAGACACAGCAGGAGCAATGATGCGGGGCAACATTTCAGCCATTTGACGAATCAATGATTTTTTTCCCTCAAAATTCTGCACTTTGTAAGCCTTTAAATGCAAGCTGTTGGTAACAACAAAAATTGAACTGAATGCCATGGCACCTGCCGCAAACATAGGGCTGAGCAATCCATATGCGGCTACAGGAATTAAAGCCACATTGTAGAACAATGCCCAAATCAGATTTTGGATTATGGTTTGAGAGGTTCCGCGTGATAATGAAATGGCACGGGCTACCCCAGAGAGGTCGCCGCTGATGAGCGTAATTCCCGCTGCAGCCATGGCAATATCAGTTCCGGTACCAATGGCAATGCCAACATCGGCTTGCGCCAGTGCAGGCGCATCATTAATGCCATCGCCTACCATTGCAACCATCGGGTGGCTAAAATTACCCAGTGATTTATCAGACTGCAGTTTCTTAATTTCTTCGGCCTTACCACCCGGCAACACTTCAGCTACTACCCTTTCAATGCCTACTTTCCGGGCGATTGCATCCGCAGCAAGCTGATTATCGCCGGTAATCATCATTACCCCGAGTCCGAGCCGGCGCAAGGCGGCTATGGCCTCCACAGCACCGGGTTTCAATGTATCAGCAACTGCAAGCATTCCCAGAAGTGTTGCCGGTAAACCCTTTTCAACGGGCTTTACAGCAACAATCATTACGGTTTTACCTTCACCCTGAAGACGAACAATTTGTGGCTGAATATTGTCGAGGCTGATGCCTTCGTTCTGCATCATGCGCGGATTTCCAATTATAATGGTTTGATCCCCGACTTTGGCTCTGATGCCCATACCTCCGAAAGCACGGAAGTTTTTTGGTTCTGACAGATTCAATCCTTTTTCAAGCGCAGCCTTTACCAGTGCACGCCCCAACGGATGTTCGGAGCCATATTCGGCACTTGCGGCCAACCGCAAAATTTCATCGT
Source organism: uncultured Bacteroidales bacterium (assembly GCA_964550695.1). GTDB lineage: Bacteria > Bacteroidota > Bacteroidia > Bacteroidales > TTA-H9 > CAZKCK01. Next base: position 1,316 of record CAZKCK010000027.1, read on the forward strand.
TTGTAAGCTCACCTGCCGAAATTATATCAGTAACCTCTGGTTCACCACGCGTAATGGTGCCGGTTTTGTCGAGTACAACTATATTTACTTTTCCGGCACGCTCCAGCGTTTCGCTGTTTTTAAAAAGTATACCATTTTCAGCTCCCTTTGATGTGCCCACCATCACAGCCGTGGGGGTGGCAAGTCCAATGGCACAGGGGCAAGCGATAACCAGTACTGCTATGGCATTCATCATGGCACCTGTCCAGTCAATTTGTGCAACATAAATCCAACCCATAAAGGTGAACAAAGCAATTCCTAGTATTATAGGGACGAAGTATCTTCCGATTTCATCGGTGAGTTTTTGTATCGGAGCCTTGCTGCCCTGCGCCTGCTGAACGAGTTTAACTATATTGGCCAGGGTGGTATTCCTGCCAACCCTTGTTGCCTCAAATCTTACCAGTCCTTCGCGGTTAATTGTTGCGCCTATCACTTCTTCACCCGGACCTTTACTCACCGGCATCGACTCTCCGGTAATCATCGCTTCTTCAAAAGCCGACCGGCCTTCCAGAATAATTCCATCAACAGGGACCTTTTCGCCGGGGCGCACAATCACGCTGTCACCAATTATAACATGTTCAATATTTATTTCCATTTCAACACCATCCCTCACCACATGAGCGGTTTTGGCCTGTAAACCCATCAATGCTTTCAATGCTTCTGAAGTTCTACCCTTTGCACGTGTTTCAAGATACTTGCCAAGCCTGATAAGTGTAATGATCGCAGCTCCTGTCTCAAAATAAACATTCGGGCTGCCTATCAAACCAATTGTAACGCAAAGACTTGAAAAATAGGCAACTGATGAACCCAACATGATTAGTACATCCATATTTGCACTTCCAAAGCGAAGGCTTTTAAATGCGCCAATATAAAACTGCCAGCCTACCACAAACTGAACAATGGTGGCAGCAAAAAGCATGGCATATTGATCGTATTCAAAACCAACAAGCCTGAAATCGCGCATCATGCTATAAACAACCAGCGGAACAGTGAAAACGAGACCAACAATGAGCAAATTCCGCTGCTTTTTAAGTTCGGCTGAACGTACTTTTAATTCAACATCTTCAAGGTCTTCCAAATCTCCCGTCTCCACAATGTCAAAGCCGGCTTTGCGGATACAATCTGCAAGTTCTGCAATACCTGTCATTCCAGGAATATATTCAAATATTACATGTTCAGTAGCATAGGCTACATCGGCCGAAAGAACTCCATTTTGTTTCCGGAGTAATTTTTCGAGATTTAAAGCATCCGAATTATCCCGAAGACCGGTTATTGGCAATTCTGCTTTGCCGGTTGCAACCCCGTAACCAATACGGCGAACCCCTGCAACAATCTGATTTTCATTAATCTGATGCGGATCAAAGGTAACATGAAGCTGCTCGTTGGCGAAATCAACATTGGCAACCGAAATTCCGGATAATTTCCGTACATTCAACTCAATGGCCATCGCGCAATTTGAACAGGTAATGCCCGTAAGGGGCATGGTAACAGTTTTGTGTTGTATCATCTTGTCACCTTGTTAGATTAATAGTGTATGCTAAAACAAATGTACGACTATTGTTACCTATAATCAACTAATGGTAAATTCTCTCTACTAAACTGCAAGGTAAAAAACAATACCACAGCCCTGATAACGGAAATCAGAACTGGATTCAGCCAAAAAAAATCACCGCCCGAAGCGGTGATTTAGATGTTATTTTTATCAATTAACCAATAAAAACCATGTCAGCCAAATGATTATTCATGCTCAAGTTTGCTGATACAATCGTCACAGTTAAGGCTGCGGCTGTACATATTCATGGCGCGTGCGCTCATCCCCATTGATGAGAACCCCCCGTCATGATAGAGGTTTTGCATCGTTACTTTACGCGTAAGGTCAGAAAACAGCGTAATGCAATAATCCGCACATTCTTCGGCAGATGCATTCCCGAGTGGTGACATGCGTTCGGTAAAATCGAAGAGATCGTCAATTCCCTTTACACCACTTCCGGCAGTGGTCATGGTTGGAGATTGGGAAATTGTATTGATCCTCACATGTTTTTCACGTCCGTAAATATACCCGAAACTGCGGGCAATTGATTCAAGAATGGCTTTTGCATCAGCCATATCATTGTATCTGAATAAAGTACGCTGAGCTGCAATGTAAGATAGTGCTACAATGGAGCCCCATTCCTTGATTGCATCAAGTTTTTTTCCGACCTGAATTACTTTGTGAAACGAGGTAGCTGAAATATCAATGGTTTTTTGCAGGTAATCATAGTCCAGATCATCATAAGGCCGGTCTTTGCGAACATTCAGCGACATTCCGATTGAATGCAGTACAAAATCAATCTGTCCGCCAAAACGATCCATAGCTGCTTTGTAGACCATCTCAATGTCTTTAACACTAGTAGCATCAGCTGGTATTACGATGCTGTCAGTTTTTTCAGCCAGTTCATTAATTTCACCAAACCGGAGTGCAACAGGTGTATTGGTCAATACAAACCTGGCTCCTTCTTCGTGAGCCTTTTCAGCTATTTTCCATGCAATTGACTGATTGTTAAGGGCGCCAAAAATAATTCCGGTCTTCCCTTTAAGAAGATTATATGCCATATAATTAAATTACAACTTAAGAAACAATTTAGTTCAGCAATTGTTTAGCAGCTTCAATGGCTGCATCAGTAACCAGTTCATTGCTAAGCATTTTTGCAATTTCACCAATTCGTTCAGGGCTGTTGAGCCTGCGTATATAACTGCGGGTTTCATGGTGACCGGTTTCTTTGTACACATAATAATGCGCCTGGGCTTTGCCAGCAATCTGCGGAAGATGGGTAATGGCAATCACCTGCATTTTTTCAGCCATTTGCTTCATTACATCCCCTGCCCTACCTGCAATTTCACCGGAAACTCCCGAATCGATTTCATCAAAGATTATGGTGGAAATCAGATTCTTATTTGAAATAAGGGATTTAAGTGCCAGCATGAGCCGCGAAAGCTCACCTCCTGAGGCTACTTTTGACACTGGCTTTAATTCCTGTCCTTTGTTTGCACTGAACAGAAACTGAACTTTGTCAGTACCGCTGGCCGTGATTTCAGGAATGGTTTCGATACTGATTTTCAGAATGGCATCAGGCATTCCAAGTTTAACAAGTGTCAGAAGCAGTTCCTTTTCCATCGGAATGGCAGCTTTGATCCTCATCCTGTGTATTTCGGCCGCCATTTTTAAAAGCTGTTTATGATCCCGTTCTATGATCCTTTTCAGACGTTCAATCTCCTCTTCAAGTGAATGAATGGCAGCCAGTTTTGATTCAATATCTGCAAATACTTCAAGCAGCGCTTTTTCATCATTCACATGATGTTTCTGTAACAAACGATAAATCAGGTCGAGGCGGTTGGTAATCTTTTCAATCTGTTCAGGATCATGATGAACGCTATCGCCTATCTTTTCCAGACTATCGGTTATGTCTTTAAGGTCGAGGTAATCTGACGTAAACCGCTGTACAATTTCTGAAACTGCAGGATGGAATTTCCCCAATTGCTGAAGTGTGGATAGTATATTTGCCAATACCGGAAGTACAGCTATTTCAGTTCCATTCAGCGCTTCGGTAATCTGGAAAGTCCGTGTTTTAATCTCCTCAGCATGCGTAAGAATCTCCAGTGAGGCTTCAAGTTCAGCCTGTTCACCTTCAACCAGCCTTACCTGCAGAAATTCCTCTTTTAAAAACAAAAGAAAATCACGTTCTGCAACTGATTTTTTTTCTTTTTCAAGAAGCTCAGCCAACTGACCTTCAATACGTTTGTAATTTTTGTATAAGGCAGTATATTCAATTAATTGCGGGCTGGTCAAAGCATAGTTGTCAACCAGTGACAATTGAAAGGCAGATTCATTGATAAGCAGTGTGTTGTGCTGTGAGTGAATATCAATGAGGCGTTCACCCAAATCCTTCATGACCGAAAGACTCACCGGTGTATCATTTACAAAAGCTCTGGATTTACCGTTTGGAAGTATTTCGCGACGGAGAATAATTTCCTGATCATAATCAAGGTCTTGTTCTTCAAACAGCTGTTTTATCTCGGGTATTTCGGCTTTAAAGACACCTTCCACCGTACATTTCTGCTCTTTTATCCTTAGTACCTGTGCATCAGCTCTGTTCCCAATAATAAGGGCAAGTGCTCCAAGAATAATGCTTTTCCCGGCACCGGTTTCACCGGTAATAACATTAAAACCGGAATCAAATCCGATTTCAAGTGAACTGATGAGGGCATAATTTTCGATGCTCAGGCTAACCAGCATTTTTTGTCAGGATTTTAAAAACACTAAAAATGTATTTAGAAACACCTATTTTTCAAGGATTTTCTGGTATTTGGTACCATTAGAAGGATCAATTTCCTTCAGCAGGTTCACGGCTTTAACCTTATCGGGGTCTGGAGCACCTGAAAAAACATTGATGAATTCATCACGTTTGGCATCCAGAATAAGCTGAAGCAAAAACGAACTTGGTTTATCACGATATGCGCGCTGAAGCAGTTCAAGACTCTCCAGAACTGCAGCTCTTCCTCGTTCCAGGTCTTCTGCCATCAGATCAAGTCCCTGACGATGATACTGGTACATAAATTCACGCAGTGAATTGTATGAAGAATTATTCAGATTTTCTGTAAGCCAATATCTGTTCTTTTGGCTCTCGAATGATTTCCATCCACGTTGAGAAGTATTTTGTGCAAGATTTACAATATTCTGCGCTTTTTCAAAGTATGGTGTTCCGCCAAACTTGGTAAATGAATCAAAATCAAGACCTATAAGAACGTATGTATAATAGCCTACCAGGGCGGCAAGATTTGAAGTTATTGTATTATCCTGAAATTCAACTGGCTCAAACTCAACATAATTAAATTGAATATCCTTGTCGATGTAATTGAATAATGGCGAATTATACGAAGATTTATACACCGGACGACGCGAAACAACGTTCATGGTTCCTTTAAACTCATCGGTTGAAATCCTGTCGGTAACGTTAATCATCATGGTACTCTCGATGCGCTCTTCAACCTTATACTGAAAGTTTGTCCATTTTTTGGTATTCATGAATTCAAACAGGGCAGTCTGCATCGTATTGTAGATTTGCCGGTCAGTACCTTCAACCTGCCGGGTGGTAACAGAAATCTGACAATTCATTTCCTGGGCTATGGCATGCATACCCAATGAAAAAAACATCACAAATAAAAATAATTGCCTCATTGTTAACAATTTATCTCATTTAGTAACTTAACAGCCACATTCATAATATCGAATGCTACTTCTTTTTTTGCTTTCAGAGGGTGGTCAATGATGGTTCCATCTTTCAACATGACCGAAATTTTATTGGTCAATGTTCCAAAACCTGCACCTTCATCCTTCAGCGAATTTACAACGATGAAATCAAGCTTTTTCGAATTCAGTTTACGAAGTCCGTTTTCTTTTGCATGATCCGTTTCCAGGGCGAAACCAGCAAGGATTTGTCCGGGCTTTTTCTGTGTTCCCAGAGTTGCCAGAATATCCTGTGTGGCTTTTAATTGAATCATAAATTCATCACCACCAACCTGCTCTTTTTTTATTTTTTGATCGGCGACCTTCACAGGTGTAAAATCGGCAACTGCTGCAGCCATAATGGTGATGTCAGCATTATGGAAATGATTGTTGCATTGTTCAGCCATTTGTGCGGCAGAAACCACATTAATACGTTCAATGGCTGGATTTTTTAATTGGAGATGCACCGGACCACTGATGAGTGTAACCTTTGCACCCAATTCAGCAGCCTGTTCGGCCAGTTCAAACCCCATCAAGCCTGAAGAATGATTTCCGATAAACCTAACCGGATCAATTGATTCGTAAGTAGGACCTGCTGAAATAAGAACTTTTTTATTCCTTAAAAGTGTTTTTTTTTTAAAGAATCCGTCGATCAATTCAAGCATTTTTTCGGGTTCTTCAAGCCTTCCTGCTCCGCACAAACCACTGGCAAGTTCACCTTCACGGGGTTCAATCAAATGGTTTCCATACTGTTGAAGTATCCTGATATTATTTTGGGTGGAGGGATGATGATACATATCAAGATCCATTGCAGGTGCAAAAAATACCGGACATTTTGCAGCCAGATAAGTGGTGAGCAGCAGATTGTCAGCCGCTCCCGAAGCCATTTTTGAAAGGGTATTCGCAGAAACCGGGGCCATTAGTAAAAGATCTGCCCAGTTTCCAAGTTCAACATGGCTGTTCCAGCTACCATCAACCTCATTAAATGGTTCGATGGCAACCGGATGTTTCGATAAAACTGAAAGCGTTAAAGGAGTCACAAAGCTGGTAGCTGCAGGAGTCATCACAATCTTAACATCAACGCCTTCTTTAATCAGTAACCTGACTAGTAAGGGCATTTTATAAGCAGCTATACTTCCGCTGATACCTATTAAAATCCTCCTGCCCTCCAACATGCTTTAAAACTGAACTTTAGACGGATTGTGGTAATAAATATGACCATTCAGAAATTCCTGAACGGCAAGCAATGTGGGTTTGGGTAACTGCTCATAAAACCTGGCAATTTCTATTTGCTCGCGGTTTTCAAAAACTTCTTCAAGACTATCGCTGGGGGTAGAGAAATCTGCGATTTTTGAATCAATCTCTTCTTTAATTTCCAATGAAATCTGATTTGCCCTCTTTGAAAGAATGCTGACAGTTTCATAAATGTTGCCGGTAGTGGCATCAAAATCCCTCACGCGACGGGTAACAGCGGTAGGCTCAGTTTTAATTTTCTTATAATCCATAAATCAACTATATTAACTATTATTTTCTTTTTTAACGTATTGTAATGAATTCTGAATCAATGCATTTATTTCTTTCATGTATCTGCTTTCAGGAAATACCGCCTTAAAATCATTGTATGCACTAATCGCCTGCCTGTGACGGTCGATACGCTTCTCGGCAATACTGTTTTCGGCATAGTAATAATAGGCTTTGATAATATCGAACATTGCATCCTCTTTGAATCTGGTATCAGGAAATTCCTGCAAAAGATTTCTGTAGGTAACTACGGCTGACAGATATTCCTGCATTTTCAGGTACATTTTGGCGATGTTGAATGATTTTTCTTCAAGCTTTAACCTGAGTTTGTCAATCAACTCATTACACCGGTCAATGCGGTCACTTGCAGGATATTTGTTAATGAATGCCTGAAATTCCTTCATAGCTTCCTCGGTACTGGTTTGATCAAGGCTGGTGGAGGGAGATTTCAAATAATTGCAATATGCATTCATAAAATAACATTCTTCAGCCAGTCGACTGGATGGAAAACTGGTTGCAAACCGCTTAAAATAGTAACCGGCAAGCATATAATCCTTTTGATAATAATACGAGTATGAATAAAAATATGACATCTTTTCTTCACGCTCTGTGCCTTTAAAAACAGGCATCAACTGATCAAACAGCTGAAGGGCGCGGTAGTAATCCTTACTCTCATAAAGTGCAATGGCCGTTTCATATTTCAGATCGTTATCAGTGCTTTTAAACACACGCTGATATTTGCTACAACCTGAAAACACTACCACTATAACGGCAATAACTGATAATTTAAGGGCATTCTTTAGCATGGCGCAAAGTTACAACTTTTTCAGATTGAGGAATAACTATAATTCAAATGATAAATTTCATAAGCGCATAAATAATGTAAAAAAATATCGAATAATTAAGCCAATTAACTAATATACAGGAATATAAAAATTGAATCAAAATTAGGTTTGATAAAACAAAATTTCAGTTTAGCTTTGCACACCTCAATAAAAATACGTACAATGAAGGATATTTTTGAAAAAATTCAGTCAAACATGGGTCCGTTAGGACAATATGGTGAAAAGGCTTTTGGGTATTATATGTTCCCGAAACTTGAAGGTGAGATTTCCAACCGCATGAAATTCATGGGAAAAGAGATGCTGATATGGAGTCTGAACAACTATCTTGGCCTGGCGAATCATCCTGAAGTGCGTAAGGCTGATACAGAAGCTTCAGAGCAATGGGGACTTGCATATCCGATGGGAGCGCGCATGATGTCAGGCCAGACGGTATACCATGAACAACTCGAAAGAGAACTTGCTGCATTTGAACAAAAGGAAGATGCATTTCTACTCAATTTCGGTTATCAGGGCATGATTTCGATCATTGATTCACTTGTTGACAGAAAAGATGTAATTGTATATGATTCTGAAGCTCACGCCTGTATCATTGACGGACTCAGATTGCATATGGGAAAACGTTTTGTGTATCCGCACAATAATATGGAAAACCTTGAGAAACAATTGCAGCGTGCCACCCGCCTGGCCGAAGAAAATGACGGTGGAATTCTGGTTATTACCGAAGGAGTTTATGGAATGTCAGGTGATCTGGGTAAAATAAGGGAAATAGCTGAGCTCAAAAAGAAATACAAATTCAGGTTGCTGGTTGATGATGCGCATGGTTTCGGCACAATGGGCAAAACGGGTGCTGGTGTAGGCGAATTCCTCGAGTGCCAGGATGAAATTGATGTGTATTTTGCAACTTTTGCAAAAGCAATGGCAGGGATAGGCGCCTTTGTTGCAAGTAAAAAGCACGTAGTTGATTACCTGAGGTTTAACATGCGTTCTCAGACTTTTGCAAAATCACTTCCAATGCCAATGGTCATCGGTTCACTTAAACGTCTGGATTTAATCAGGAAGCACCCTGAAATGCGTGACAATCTGTGGAAAATAGTCAATGCCCTGCAGTCCGGACTCAAAGCAAAAGGTTTTAATCTGGGCAATACTGAATCGCCTGTAACTCCTGTTTTTCTGAGTGGTGGGGTCCCAGAGGCCACAGCCGTGACGCATGACATGCGTGAAAGATTTAACATTTTCTGCTCAATCGTAACTTACCCAGTGATTCCCCGCGGGCAAATATTGCTCAGACTGATTCCAACAGCAGAGCATACGCTTTCAGATGTGGAATATACGATTGAATGCTTTTCACAAATTAAAGCCAAACTTGATTCCGGAGAATATGCTCAGGG
>CAZKCK010000027.1:10471-30595 GCA_964550695.1 uncultured Bacteroidales bacterium
AGATACAGATTGCTCAAAATTGCAGTAAAACGGTCGCTGAAAAACTTTTTTAAGCAAGAAACCGGTACACCTTCTACAACGATTACGCAGGCTGTTTTAACTGATTTTCACGGAAATCCTCAAAAAAAGCAATCGGTTTGGTATCGCAGGCGACGTCGTATTTCATTTATAGTCCGAAGACTTCTTAAAGGTTGGAAATCAGGACAACGGATAAGAAAACGGGGATTAGTACCATCGTACACAAAAATTCCGGATGGTACAGAAAAACTGGTTATTGCCTTTAATTCAACTGTATACCTTCTGCTTGCCTATTTTACTTTCCAGATTATTAACCAATTGCTTACCTCGCTGATAGCCCGACAGTTTGGATTTAATGTTATCCTTACTTATCATGGTATCTGGTACAATGTTGCACGAACTGACTGGACAGGTGATTCGGTAAAAACGCTTTTCAGTATTCAGCCTGTTACCGGGCTAATCCTGGGTTTGGCTTCTTTGTATATATATTTTTTAGTTAAGCAATATGAGGGCTTGTTGAAATTGTTTTTTCTGTGGGCTTTTATGTTCGGATTCAATGCATTTTTTGGAGGTTTATTTATAGGTTCATTATTCAGTAAGGGTTTCGGGCATGTACTTATATGGTTTTACCTCATGGATACTGCCAAACTTGTTGTCTCACTCACATCGCTTACTGTTTTGCTATTGGTGGGCTCTTTTACCCGTAATTTTTTCCTTTATTCGGCAAATACCTATTTTAGTGAACTTAACAATCACAACGTCAGGCATTTTGTAAACGCTCAGTTTGTTTATCCTTTTTTTATCGGGATAAGTATATTGTTTCTGTTTAAACTCCCGGATATTGAAATTTACGAAGGATTCTTGTTAATTACTCCTCTGCTGATTTTACTTCCACTCTTTGTTTATCCCAATCTGGAATGTGAATACTTTTTTGATAATACAAATGCAGGTTACAGATTAAGGTTGAAACTGCTGGTAGCAACACTCTTGTTGCTTGTAATTTATCGAATTGTATTTGAAGTATTTACAATTGGGTTTAGCCAATCAGTTTCTAACTGAACTCAAATCTGGCCAATAAGTTACCTGTATAATTAATTACCGGCTATTTCCCCAAAATTTTATAATTGACCTGAACTTTTTCCTGTCATATTTCTTACCAGAGCTTTAAGTTCAGATTTGGTATAAGGTTTTGCCAGAAAATGCGTAAAACCTGATTTAAGAAGAAGATCGCGGTGGTCTTTTCGTGCATTGGCCGTAATTGCAGCTATAGGAGTATCAATGTATTCCTTCCTTGAACGAAGGATATTTACAACATCAGAACCACTGAGATCGCGACCCAGATTTATATCCATCAGTATAATACTATAATGCCTGTTCACAGCCATTTGCAAGGCTGATTTCCCATCAAGTGCAAGATCAATATCAAAATAATTACTCAGTGTATAAGCTGCAAATTCACGGTTAGTTTCATCATCTTCAACCAGTAGCAAAGGTTTTTTACCATTGGATAAGCTTTTATTGATAAATGGGGAAGTAAGAGGAGCATTGGCAACAGACTCATTGAGTGCAGGAATAAAAACGGTAAAGACTGAGCCTTTACCAGGGCTGCTGTTTACATCAATGAAACCTCCAAGTATAGAAACAATATTGCGTGTTAAACTAAGACCAATCCCGGGTCCTTCAAAATCTCTGGTGAACCCTTCACTAGCCTGTCGGAAGTTTGCAAAAATCAAATCAATCTGATCTTCCGGAATTCCTATTCCTGTATCAACTACCTTAATTACAGCCCATTCAGATCCTTTCATTAATTTACTGCCTGAAAATAACTGAATATAACCTGTGGCTGTGTATTTAATGGCATTGTCAATTAAATAGCTAAAAACTTTGTCAAGCAAAGCATAATCACTCCTGACTTTTATATCGCGCTGCTCGCATTTAAGATCTAATCCCAAACCTTTGATGCGGGCTTCTCTCGAATATTTTTCAATACAATGAAAAAGCACATCCTTTATTGCAAAATCAGTGTATTCTATTTCAATTATATTATCCTCAATTGCTGATAATTCAAGCAATCCGTTCAATGTAGCCAAAAGCCGTGTGCCGCTCTGACCAATTGCACGGGCCATTGTCTTGCTGTTAAAATCGTTTACATCCTCTTCTAATATTGATGCAAAACCAATAATGCCATTTAACGGTGTCCTGAGCTCATGTGTCATGCAATGAAGAAAATTCTCCTGTTGTTTATCAGCAGCATTGGCTTTTTCGATTGCCAGCTTCGACGCATTAGCGGCTTCATTCAGTTTATGAAGCAATTCTTCGTTTTCAGATTCAGCGATATTATTTTTTCGTTTAAGTATAAAAAAGTAAGATACTGATATTATAATAATTACGACCAAAAAAATGATAAGACCCTGATAAAACCGCAAATCGATTGTTAGTTTTCTCAACTCATTTTCCTTCAAAATAACATTTTTTTCACCTCCGGCCAACTGCAATGAATCGGATATAAGAAAATTCGTGGTGTCTGACAATCCAATTTCAATAACCTTTTGTATTACGTCCTGACTAAAAAAAGTATCCCTTAGCGCATAATACTTGTGTTGATAATCAAATGCTTCCCTAAATCTGCCTTGCTTTTCATACACTTTTGACAAATCCCTGAAAATGAAGACCTGTTTTGATTTAAAATTTAACCTTGTTGCTAAAAGTTCCGATTTAATTAAATTAGACAATGCACCGGTTATATTACCTGCTGCCAACTCAATTGCACCTGTGGTCTGATAACTATCAATTAAACCAATTTCGTCATTAAGGGATTTGTCAAGGTTCACAGATTTTGCAATTTCAACACGGGCTTGTTCAATATTTCCGGTTTTCAGGTAATATTCTGCCAGATTATTGTAAGTGGTGGAAATACCGGAGCTATCCTTCACCGATGCCCAGATTTCCTGAGCTTTTAAATAATATGCATACGCCTTACCGTAGTTATTGAGGTAAAGCCATGCCGACCCAAGGTTATTATACGAATCTGCAGTTCCCTCATTGTCCTGAAGTTCATCATAAATAATCAGTGCTTTTTCAAAGTAGCCGGTGGCCAGTTTAAACTGATCCAGTGAATAATATACTTCGCCAATACTGTTTTCAGCTACTGCCTTTTGCTTTAACAGGTTGGATTCAGATGCCAACTGTTTTGCTGCCACATAGGCAGTTATTGCATTCACTTTATTGCCTGATTCAAAATAAATATCACCCTGATGAATGATTAAATCAGTTTTGATTTTAGATTTACATGCCTTACCACAAGTATTGATCCCCAGGTTACAATATTCCAAAGCTTTTTGCGGGCTTCCATTAAAATAGGCAATCTTGCTCAAACCCAGGTAAACTTTGCTTCTTAATTCCGGGTTGATTAATGGTTTGGAATCCTTAAGAATTTCATTCAGGAGCTTTTCTGCTGCTGACGATTTCCCGATTATAAACAATGTCTCGGCATATAAATACTTAGCCTCCAGCAAGTACTCGGGCAGTTTGTTTACTGAAGCACTTACCATGGCTTTTTTAAACAAATCAAGTGACTTATTGTAATCTCCATGCAAACCAGCAATTTTACCCTCAAGGATTTTAATTCTGCTGAAAGAAACCGGATCCTGATGAATATTAAACCGTGAAGCCTTAACAATCAATGGTTCAAAATATTCAGTGTTTATTAGGAGATATTTCTCTGCTGCAGATAAAATAATCTCAAGACTATCAACCCGGGATTTTGCTACTCCTAATGCTTGCTCAATACTATCATTTACCCGTTGTGAAAGAGTTTTCTGACATTTAGCCTCAATCTGGGCAAGCAGTATTGAAAACAAAATCAAAATGAATAAAAAAATAAACTTTTTCATGTTTAAATAACATTAATTCAGCATAATAACTTAACGACAAAAAGTGTCATTATCATTCAGGGGCCATCCTCACGTGAATCAGGTTTTAACCTCAAAAATCCGCAAAAAAACTATCACAATAACTATATTTGAATTTTCAAAAATAAGGAATTCATTAGAAAGAATAGCCTTTGCCTGCCAAAATTCATAATTTTTATTTTTATTGAGCATACCCTCAAGGGTTCATATAATATATTTTGTTTGTAAAATCATTCGGGTTATCATTTTAGTTACTACTTTTGCTTTGTCGAAATTTTTATGTTAAAACGCCTTATTTACGTAATTATCGTTGCTTGCCTGTACCAAAGTATTGGTTTTTATGTTATTGCAAAAATTCAGGAAGCAAGGCTCAAGGCAGAAACAGCCAATTTTTTAAAAAGCAGCAAACCCAAAAAGTATCAGCTGATTGCTGTAAATGGCCCGTCACTAAAACAATCTGGTAAGCCTCGTTTTATTAATCAGAAAGAATTTTTGTGGGAAGGCCGGATGTTCGACCTTGTATCAACAATCAAAATCCATGGAAATTCATATTATTTATGCTATGAAGATTCAAAGGAAACAAATCTCAAAAACCTTAGCACAAGGTATACCACCAACAGCCAATCAGGCAAGGGGTCTGCCAACAAAGACACTCTACTGCAACAATTGAGTAAATTGATGGTAAGTAACTGGTTTAACAATGACAAACCAGAATACGGATTTTATCCGGGTCTTAAACCATATAAATTCGTTTTCAGAAAAACAGGTTTAGTTGCAGTTTATACTGCACCGGAATCACCACCACCCAAATCGGTTTTGATATAGATAATTTCTAACAATCTGCTTTCGGAACATAGCGCAGAACCTTTAAAATTCTTAAACTATCGGTAAACTCCGGGTAAAGGGTTCTCTAAAGCTATGGATAACAATTCAATATTTTCATAATTACACAGATGTACCAAACCAAAAGTAATCCATACGTATGGATTATGCTGCATTAATTGCATTGCAAATGGCCGGCACATCTATTCAATTTAATATACTTAAAACCAATGAAAAAAATATTATATATCCTGTTTATCACATTTTTAACAAATTATTCTATTGCACAGAATATTACTGTATTGGATAAGACTTCTCAGAAACCCATTGAAGGGACTGAAATATTCAATAAATCAAAAAGTCAGTCAACCGTAACAGGAAGCCATGGAACGGCTGATATTGCGAGGTTTACTGAACAAGACACTATTATCTTTAATCATTTGACTTACCAGACCTATAAATCTACCCGTAAGGACCTTGCCAGACAGCAATACAAGATTTATCTCAATGCCAAGACCATTAATCTGGAAGAAGTAGTTTTTTCAGCAAACAAAGTTGAAGAAAAGAGGACTGACATTCCACAAAAAATTGAGGTAATCAAAGCAAAGGAGATTGAACTTGGACTTCCGCAAACATCAGGTGATTTGTTGGTGCAGACCGGTAAAGTATATCTGCAGGAAAGCCAGATGGGAGGTGGAAGCCCTGTAATAAGAGGGTTTGAAGCAAATAAGGTATTGCTCGTTATTGATGGCGTTAGAATGAATAATGCCATCTATCGCAGTGGCCACCTGCAAAATGTGCTTACAATCGATCCCAATGCCATCGAAAGAGTGGAAGTGCTATTCGGTCCTGGTTCCGTTATTTATGGAAGTGACGCTTTGGGAGGTGTAATGCATTTTTTCACCAAAACACCTAAATTCTCAACCAACGGCAACCTCACTTCAAATGTGGACATAATGACCAGATATGCAAGTGCAAATCAGGAAAAAGCCGGCAATGTTACCTTATCTTTTGGCTTGAAAAAATGGGCTTTTTTAACGAATGTTTCCTATAAGGATCTGGGCGATTTAACAATGGGATCAAATCGCGACCCGTTTTATGGTGACTGGGGTAAATGCCTTTTCTACACCGAGCGTATTGATGGAAAAGACAGTATGATTACCAACAGCAATCCACTCAAACAAAAATTTACTGCTTATCACCAATACGATGTTATGCAAAAAGTTTTATTTAAGGCTTCTGACAAACTGCTGTTCACAGCAAATTTCCAGTTATCAAATTCCGGTGATATACCACGTTACGACCGTTTGCAACAAATTGATAAGGGAAAACCGGTTTATTCGGAATGGTATTATGGTCCTCAGAAAAGAATGCTTGGCTCATTAAATGCCTTGCTGACCAAAGGAAAATGGTACGATCAGATTAGCTTAACCGGTGCCTATCAGTTAATTGCTGAAGACAGGATTTCGAGAAAATTCGGTAAAAAGGCTAAAAAATCGCAGGAAGAACGTGTAGATGTACTTTCGTTCAATGCAGATGCCATGAAGAAACTGGGAACTGAAAATGAGCTGAGGTTTGGTTTGGAGGCAGTTCACAATAAAGTAAACTCTACAGCATACAATACAAATGTAGAAACCGGCGAAGTTACCTATGATGCCGTGACCAGGTATCCGGATAATGGCAACACCATGACCACGATGGCAGCATATCTGACCCATAACTGGGAAGTATCCGACAAGTTGTATTTCCCGCAGGGAATCAGGTTTTCGATGGTAAAACTTGATGCAGAGTATACTGATACAATGATGGTGCTCACAAAGTTTCCGTTCGATAAAAAATTCAGCAGCAACAATTCTGCTGTAAACGGCAATATCGGGGTTGTGTATATGCCCGGTGCTGATTGGCGCTTTACATTAATGGGTTCAACAGGGTTCAGGTCTCCCAATATTGATGACCTGACCAAAGTGAATGATTCAAAAGCAGGAAGTGTGATTGTAATTCCAAATCCTGACCTGAAACCTGAGTATGCCAACAATGCTGAAATAACCATCGGAAAAACCATTGAAAAAAGTGTAAACGTAGAGTTAACGGGTTTTTATTCAAAACTTAAAGATGCAATCGTAATAAAAGCTTTTACACTGAATGGAAGTGATTCTGTGATGTATGATGGCAAAAAAACCGCTGTACAGGCTGCACAGAATGTTGGTGATGCTTATATTTATGGATTACAGGGGAACATGCTGGCACAGGTAACTCCATCATTTTCAATACAGAGTACCTTAACTTATACTTATGGGCGCATAAAAGAAAATGAGATTGAAACACCGCTTGATCATATACCTCCATTGTATGGTATGACTTCATTTAAACTGAAAATCAAAAAATTTGAAGGCGATTTCTATATCAGATACACTGGCTGGAAAACATTGAGCGATTACAGTGAAAGTGGCGAAGACAACCTTCCAAATGCCACTGCATTGGGAAATCCCGGTTGGTACACACTCAATCTCAAAACCTCATTTCATCTCAATCAATACCTCAGTATTCAGGCTGGTATTGAGAATATGACTGATCGCTTTTACCGGAATTTTGCTTCGGGAGTGTCGGCTCCGGGCCGCAATTTTATGGTAGCTTTGCGGGGTAATTTCTAATCCCTGATTTGTTACCAATTTTGGCCAAAACCTGACAAATCAAGGGTTTGTTGGGTTTTGGCTTTTATATGGATAAACTATGGATAAAATTTCTTTTTTGCTGTTTCTTATATTACTTAAATTCTTTAAAATCATGCCTTTCTGGCTGCTTTATGGAATATCGGATGCTGTTTATTTTTTACTTTATTATGTAGTTCGATATCGTAAAATTGTAACCATAAGCAATTTAAAGAAGGTCTTTCCTGAAAAATCAGAACGGGAAATAGCAATGATATCACGTAAATTTTACCGCAACTTATCTGATTTGTTCATTGAAAGTATAAAAGGTTATTCGCTGAATAATGAAGAATTATACAAAAGATTCACCATAAAAAATCCTGAAAAGTTAAAAATTATTGAAGAAAAACATCACAGCATCATCATTGCATCAGCGCACTGTGGCAATTGGGAATGGGGTGCAATGGCAGCACCGCTTATGACCGTTCACAGAACCATCGGGTTTTATAAACCTTTATCCAATAAATTGATTGACAATTATGTAAAACAAAACCGGGCCAATAATGGTATGACGCTCGCATCAATTCTTGAAACAAGTAAAACCTTTATAACCAATAAGAACCAACGGTCCGCCTATTTCTTTATCTCTGATCAGAGCCCAACCAATAAAAGGGCATCAATATGGATTAATTTTAAGGGTATCAATACGGCATGGCTGCACGGACTTGAAAAACATGCGCGCAACAACAACCTTCCGGTTTATTACTTTGGCATAAGCCGGGTAACAAGAGGTCATTATCAGGTATTTATTGAGGATATTACACTAGATGCCAATGCTGAGCCATATGGTATGATTACACAAAAATACGTGACCATTCTCGAAAGACTAATTACAGAGAAACCTGAAGACTGGCTGTGGTCGCACAGGAGATGGAAAATGCAGGTACCAATGGCAGAATAACCTATACATCAGGGTAATTCGTAAAACTTTGCAGGATATTTTGCCCATTCAGCCTTATAAAACTTCATAATATATTCCATGTCGGCTTTTTGGTCATCAGTTGGATAAAAAAGCGGGCCTACTCCGATTTGTTTCCGCCGGTAATCGAGCCATCCGAACTGTATAGGTATTCCAGCTTCTTTTGCAATATAATAAAATCCTAATCTCCAGCGCTTTGTATATTTTCTTGTTCCTTCAGGAGTAATCACAAGATGAAAATAATCAGTTTTATTAATCTCATCAACAATACCTTTATAAAAACCCTTATCCTTGCTGGCGGATACCGGAATGGCACCAAAGAACCTTAAAACAGGGCCTAACGGAAAAAAAAAGTACTTGGATTTTATCAGAAGTTTTACCGGTACTCCGATGATGAGAAAAAATAATCGTCCCCACACAAAATCCCACATACTGGTATGGGGTGCAGTTACCACGATACATTTTTTCAAACCTGGCGGGTAAGTACCCGTGATAGTCCATCCAGAAATTCTAAATATGAGAGATGCTAAATTTTTAAGAATCATATATTTATTAATAAACGTCGATTATAGTTATCTTCTTGTTATTAAAAATGATTGTATCACCGGCCTTCTTCCCTTTCAATGCATTAAAAATTGGTACCTGAGTTGAAATTGCAAACCACTCTTCATCAGTAACCATAATTTTTCCGATACCAGCCGAAACAAAAAGCTTCTGTGAATCGGTAATTACGACGGATCCAAACTGTACGATATTGTTCAGTTTCAGCGGAATCAATCTGTTGAGAATCTCGGAAGTCTCAAGTGATTTGTTATATTGCCTGCCAAACATTTCAGTTTTTTGCAGGTATTGTGACCGGTGCGACTCATAAATATCCAATGTTGTAACTTCTTCCAGCGCTGCACTCTGAGCCTCATCCATAGCCTGTTTGATAGCATTAAGTGAATTCTGAAGTACCAGAGCGCATGCATCATATAGCTTTTGCTTAAATTCTAGTTTGTCCATGAAAATCCAAATTTTGCAATGATTTTCAAATATACAAATTAAATCAGCAAACCAAAGCTTTCGGTAAAAAACTTTAAAAAAAATTTAACCTATTAAGCTATACTACAAAATCTTGCATCGTGTATACCACAACTTTAAAATTATGCAAGTCAAAACAAAGCAATTAATCACTTAATTTCGCATGTTCTAAGTTCTACCTCATGGAAACCATCCCAAACGAACCCATTTATTCCAAAACTGTTCTTGAGTTTTTGGCTGTTGCACACGAATTTTGTGCATTTATTGAGAAATCTGAAGAAAAGGAACCTGAAGCAATAGTCAGTTTCCTGCAAAAAATAAGTCCGCTTTTGTACCTGAAAGGTTCATTACTGCCTTTGGTTGTGGCTGACAATCCTGATGCCAACGAAAGATTTGTTGTTGAAGAACAGTGGGAAAGCATTTTCAACACGCTCCGTCAGAAATTCGGAAAATCAGATGAATTCTGGGCATTTGACCCAATTGAGTATTCGTGGGATGAACCTCGCAAACAGAGTCTTTCTGAAGTTTATGCAGATGTATTTCAGGATTTAAAGGATTTTTTGATTCTTTACCAAAAAAACTCCAGAGCAGCCAAAGAAAATGCTGTAAGTGAATGCCGGTCGTTATTCGAAACCCATTGGGGAATCAGGCTTGGCAATGCATTACCACAGTTGCATTTCATTCTTTATGGCCATAAAAAGCATCCCTATAAAGACTTTGAAACAATAGCCTGAACATAATCTGCGTTTTAAACAACTAAAATATTTGAATTACCATTTCTTCACATGAGGCTCTCTACCATAATTGTAAACTATAATGTTGAACACTTCTTAGAACAGTGTTTGTATTCTGTCAGGAAAGCCTGCACGGATATTGATACGGAAATCTGGGTGGTGGATAACAACAGTGTGGATGGTTCTGTGAAAATGATAGAATCAAAATTCCCTGAAGTAAAGTTAATTGCAAACAAAATAAACTCAGGATTTTCAAAGGCTAACAATCAAGCAATTAAAGAAGCAACCGGTGATTACATACTGTTGCTCAACCCCGATACGATTGTTGAAGAAGATACTTTCAGTAAAGTAATAGCTTTTATGGATGCACACCCGGATGCCGGTGGTCTTGGTGTAAAAATGGTTGACGGCAAAGGGAAATTCCTTCCTGAATCAAAACGCGGACTGCCCACTCCTGCCGTAGCTTTTTATAAAATTTTTGGATTATCTGCCTTAATGCCAGGGTCAAAGACTTTTGGTAAATATCACCTCACTTATCTCAGCAACGAAGAAACCCACGAAGTTGATGTTCTTTCAGGGGCGTTTATGCTTTTACGCCGCACCGTGCTCGCAAAAACCGGACTGCTTGACGAAGACTATTTTATGTATGGCGAAGATATTGATTTGTCGTACCGGATTACGAAAGCCGGGTACAAAAATTATTATTTTCACGAAACCCGCATCATTCATTACAAGGGCGAAAGTACCAAGAAAAGCAGTGTAAATTACGTGTTTACGTTTTACAATGCCATGGCAATTTTTGCTGAAAAGCACTTTTCGAAAAACAATGCCAGACTATTTGTAACACTTATCAATCTGGCTATTTATTTCAGGGCTTCTCTTTCGATTGTTAAACGTTTTGCATTAAGTTCATTTATCCCATTGCTTGATGCACTGGCCATTTATAGTGGGATCATTCTGATGAAAAACTACTGGGAAGGCGTAATTTTTTCAGAGGGTGTGCATTATCCGTACGAGTTCATTTTTATAGCATTGCCGGTTTATACACTAGTTTGGATTCTCTCAGTTTTTCTGAGTGGCGGTTATGATCGTCCTTTTAAGATTATCAAGGTATTTCAGGGAATCTTTTTTGGCACGGTGGTAATTCTTACTGCCTATGCCCTGCTAAATGAAAACCTGCGTTATTCAAGGGCACTTATTCTGCTTGGTGCTATCTGGGGCGCATTTAGCCTGACCGGTATCAGATTTATGCTGCACCTGAGTGGGTTAAAAAATTACAGGATTGGTTTTGAAGAAAATAAAAGATTTGCCATTGTTGGCCAAAGCGATGAATGTGAACGTGTTGCTGAAATACTCAGGAGAACGCACCACTTACCGGGATTTATCGGATTTATTAGTCCTGAAGGTACAAACAATGACAATTCCGGTTTTATAGGGAACCTGGGGCAGATTAAGGATATTATCAGAATTTATGGAATTCATGAGGTAATTTTCTGTGCCCGTGATATAAGCTCACAAGCAATAATTGACCAAATGGCTGATTTACAGGAACTCGAGGTTGATTACAAAACTGCACCTCCTGAGAGCCTGTCAATCATTGGCAGCAACTCTATCAGTACCACCGGTGATTTGTATATTGTTGATATTAATAGCATTGCAAAACCCCGTAATCTCAGGAACAAAAGGTTTCTTGACCTGATAGCAGCATTTTCGTTGGCGGTTTCATTGCCGGTCAGCATTTTTATTGTCAGGAACAAAACAGGTTTTTTACGCAACATCTTCCAGGTAGTGTTCGGATTTAAAACCTGGATCGGTTTCAGTGCGCATGTTGATGAGCACCAGCGCTTACCAAAAATCCGGCATGGTGTTTTAACACCTGACGATGCATGGCCTTCTGAAACATTTGAACACATGACTTCCGCCAAACTCAATTTGCTTTACGCCCGTAATTACAGAATTTTGAATGATATAAACATTCTTTACCGGGGCTTTACAAAACTCGGACAATAATGATTTTCAACAAATTACGCTTTTACAATTAAATAAAATTTCATCTTATATAAATCTACGCTACATGAATTTAAACTTAACCCGTCCATTGGCATTTATTGATCTGGAAACCACAGGCGTAAATGTTGGTCACGACAGAATTGTTGAAATCAGCATATTAAAAATGAAACCCGATGGTACACGTGAAGTATATACAAGGAGGGTCAATCCAACGATACCTATTCCACCAGTTGTTATTGCCATACATGGCATTACGGATGATGATGTAAAGAATGAACCCACCTTTGCTGATCTCGCAAGAAATATAGCAGCGTTTTTAAAGGATTGCGATCTTGCGGGCTACAACTCCAATAAATTTGATATTCCGCTGTTGATGGAGGAGTTCCTCAGGATTAATATTGATTTCGATCTTAAAAGCCGGAAACTGATAGATGTACAGAATATTTTTCACAAGATGGAGCCCCGCACACTTGCTGCAGCCTATAAGTTTTATTGTAACAAAGAACTGGTGAACGCCCACTCCGCCGAAGCTGATATTACCGCTACATTCGAGGTTTTGCTTGCGCAACTCGAAAAATACGAGAATGTTGAAATTGAAGATAAAAAAGGAGTCAAAATCAAACCTGTAACCAACAATGTAGCTGCACTGCACGAATTTTCGTTCAGGAACAACAATGCCGACCTCGCAGGGCACATTATTTTTAATGATCAGAATGCTGAAATATTCAATTTTGGGAAGCACAAAGGCAAAACTGTTGAAGAAATTTTTACAAAAGAACCTTCGTACTATGACTGGATGATGAAATCAGAATTTCCACTTTATACAAAAAAAATCATAACTGCCATTAAACTAAGGGGGTTCAATAAGGGATCGCTAAACATCGGATAATGCGTTGTTAATAACTGTCGGATTTTTTTTTGAAAAAAATGAGAGGAATTAAAAATAAAACAGTAATTTTGCAGCCCTTAAAATATTAATAGATCAGGCGATGGCAAAGAAAAGCAAAGAAGCGCGCGTACAGGTTATTCTTGAATGCACTGAGATGAAAACCAGCGGAATGCCCGGTATGTCGAGGTACATTACCACCAAGAATAAAAAAAATACCCCTGCAAGGATGGAGTTGAAAAAATACAACCCAATCCTGAAGAAAGTAACTGTTCATAAAGAAATTAAATAATTATTGAGATATGGCAAAAAAGGTAGTTGCAACCCTGCAGTCGGGTGGTAAAGATTACGCAAAGGTCATCCGTATGGAAAGATCTGCTAAAACCGGTGCTTATGTTTTCACTGAAGATATGGTGCCCAACGAAAAAGTAAAAGATTTTCTGGCTTCCAAAAAGTAGTTTGTCTTTTAATGTCTGGCATTGAAGAGCATTTTCCTTGCAATAAGGGAAGTGCTTTTTGCATTTAGTCAATAATAATCTTCCTTAGTCTCCTCAAAATCAAAGTATATGGGATTATTTTCATTTTTCGGAAAAAAAGAAAAAGAAGATCTGAATAAAGGCCTCGAAAAAACCAAGGTTTCTGTATTTAGCAGAATTACAAAAGCTATTGCCGGAAAATCAAAAGTTGATGAAGAAGTTCTTGATAATCTTGAAGAAATACTGGTAAGTTCTGATGTTGGAGTTGAAACAACTTTACGTATTATCAAACGGATTGAAGAACGTGTGGCCCGTGACAAGTTTCTGGGTACCAGTGAACTGAATACAATCCTGAAGGAAGAAACCGCAGCACTGCTCGAAGAAAACAAAACAGGAGATATTCAGGGATTTGACTTTCCGAAAAGATCTGAACCATATGTAATTATGGTTGTAGGGGTGAATGGTGTCGGTAAAACTACTACCATTGGCAAACTCGCATATAATTTTAAAAGAGCCGGAAAATCCGTTATGCTCGGTGCTGCTGACACTTTCAGAGCTGCTGCTGTAGAACAATTAAAAATATGGGGAACACGTACCGGTGTACCTGTAGTGGCACAGGGCATGGGCGCCGACCCTGCAGCTGTTGCATTTGATACCTGTAACTCAGCCAAGGCTGCCGGAACTGATGTTGTAATTATTGATACAGCCGGCAGGTTGCACAATAAAGTAAACCTGATGAACGAACTTTCTAAAATTAAGAAAGTTATGCAAAAAGTAATTCCTGATGCACCTCATGAAATTCTTTTGGTGCTGGATGCTTCAACAGGCCAGAATGCCATCGAACAGGCCAGACAGTTCACCGCTGCAACCGAAGTGAATGCCCTTGCACTCACAAAACTTGATGGCACAGCCAAAGGTGGAGTGGTAATCGGAATTTCCGATCTGTTTAAAATTCCTGTAAAATATATTGGAATTGGTGAAAAGATGCAGGATTTGCAGGTATTTGACCGATTTGAATTTGTCGACAGCCTGTTCAGGCAGGAAAACTAAAATACTTAAACCTTTCCGCTTTTACCTGAAATCAACATAATGCAAAAGTTGGTTGGTGTAATCAACCTACTAACCTTACATTCACTGCATTGTCTCCTTTTTTCCCTTCTTTGAGTTCAAAGGTTACCAAATCATTTTGCTTTACTTTGTTAATCAACCCCGTTATATGAACGAAGTATTCAAGGTTGGTTTCTGAATCCTGAATAAACCCAAAGCCCTTTTGTTCAATAAAAAATTTTACAGTTCCAGTATGCATTGTCATGTTTTTATAATCATGGCAAAATTATAATAAATTCAAGAAACTGAGCAAGTTTAATGAAAAAATGATACAAATTATCATAAAATCAGACACTTGAATTTGGTGCCTCAGTTTCCAGCTCATCAAGTCTTGCATCCAGAATTCCTGCAAATAATTTATCGTTTGGGGGAGCAAAAATCAAACTGTGTTCACCCGGAATATTGTGAACCTTCACCCCCTTTTGAGCAAACCTGCCCCAACCATAAGTTTTGCGCTCAGGAATATAGAATGCTTTCTTCTCAGCTCTGAAAAGATCAATGACCAGAGAAGCCGGCTGAAGTGTGTAGGTTTTAAGTGCATTATAAATTGTTAGTGCCACCTGTGCCTTTTGAAAAACCGGAATAGCATCTTCATTCACGGTTCCTTCATTTTTTGCTTTCGGATTGGCAAAACCGCGCTTCATCAACTGGTACTTTAGTTCATGCTTCAGATTGCCAAACTTATTGTTGATATACTTCCCTTTTGCTGCCCATGGTTCTATCAAAAACATCCAAATAATAAATAAGGGTTTGATTATCAATAGTTTTAATTGCCTTATCAAATATTGACTCCGGGGCAAATCTTCATGTGCGGCATATGTCACCGTATCAATAACTCCCAGAAACCGGACTTCTTCGCCCCTGGCAATCAGTTGTCGCGCCATTTCATAAGCTATAAACCCTCCCAATGAAAAACCAAAAAGCAAATAGGGACCATTGGGATGTATTTTTTTTATTTCACCAATGTAATCACTTGCCATTTCCTGAATACTGCCACTTATTTTTTGTTTTCCGTCAAGCCCCTTGGCCTGAAGGGCAAAAATGGGGCGATCAGGTTTTAAATTGCGCCCAAGTGTTTGATATAAAAGCACATTCAATCCGGCACCATGAACCAGAAACAATGGCGTTAACGAACCACCTGGTCTGATCGGAACAAGGCATTCCCACAAAGCCCCCTGTTTTCCGGTAAAAACCAGTTCTGAAAGTTTGCGGACCGTTGGATGCGTAATCAACGAAGAGAGCGGAAGATTAACCCTGAGTTTTTTATGAATGATTGCCATCAGTTGTACCGCTTTCAGGGAATGCCCTCCGGCATCAAAAAAATCATCCTGCACACCCAGTTCTTTCGTTCCCATGACCTCCCGCCAGATTTCCAGCATCGCTTCTTCGGTAGTATTCAGGGGCAATGTCTCAGATTCAGTATGATTTTTAGTGTTTTGCGCAGCAAAAAGCCATAACGCTTTTAAATCGGTTTTTCCGTTTGAAGTAAGCGGAAATGCAGTGAGCGAAACAATTACCGAGGGAAGCATGTAGGCCGGCAGCCTTACATTAAGCCATGATCGTAACATTGGTATTTCTGCGGGGCTGATACCGGTGACAAATGCAACCAACTGTGCCTTTAATTTTTCAGGTCCATTATACAACACAAGACATTGAGAAATACCGGTATAATTCTTAAGATGCATTTCAATTTCAGAGAGCTCAACCCTGAATCCCCTGATTTTTATCTGGTTATCAGCCCTGCCAAAATAATATACATTATGATCTGAACCTAGTATTACAATGTCACCAGTACAATAGCATCTTTCAGTAACTGAGCCCGGCAATGAAATTTCAATAAAGACTTCATTTTGCTTTCTGTCATTTTTAACATAACCGTCAGCCACGCTTTGACCTGCAATGAGTAATTCGCCTTTTACACATTGTGGCAGAATACGATGAAACCTGTCAGCCACATACAAGCTGTAACCTTGCAGCGGTTTTCCAATTGGTACTGCCTCAACCGGTACCTCTCCTTTTGACATTACATAAGCGGCCGCCACAACAGTAGTTTCAGTGGGTCCATAAGTATTGTACAGTTTGCAAGCCTGATGCGTAATTTTATCCCATACTTCCACATCAACCTGATTTACAGCTTCGCCACCAATTATAACTGTTTTGAGAGTAATCGGGAGTTGAAGTGAACCTGCCGAGATTTCGTTTATGGTCTGACGCCAGAAAGCTGTAGGCAAATCCCAGAAATTGATTTGATTATCATTTGTAAAATTTATAAGTACATCTGCCATCAACATTTCTTCATTTCTGGGATAAAGTGATGCTCCGGTACAAAAAGCGCAGAAAATCTCTTCTATACTTGCATCAAATCCCAGATTGGCAAACTGAAGTATTCTGTCAGTCTGATGCACCTGATAAAGATCAATTGCCCCCCTAACAAAGCCTGAAAGTGCTTTACGACTGATTCTTACGCCCTTAGGCATACCCGTTGATCCGCTTGTATAAATTATGTAAGCCAGCAATTCAGGTTCAGTACGGGTTGAAAATTCAATAACTGATGTTTCTGATTTATAAATTCCCGGCAGAAGGATTTTTATAGCTGAAGATGATGCCAGTTCATGGTCTTCACCAATCATTAAAACTGTATCTGAATCAGTCAGCATAAACTGTTTGCGCTGCATTGGCAATGAAGGATCAATCGGCAGAAATGCTGCTCCGCAACGTAAAGCTGCCAACACTGATACGTAATATGCGTAGGATCGCTCAAGTGAAACTGCCACTACATCACCCGGTTGTATACCCACAGCATGAAGGACTGTTGCCATTTTTTTAACATCGGAAGCGAATTCAGCATAATCGACCACCCGGTCAAATGACACAACCGCAGGTTTTCCTGCATATTCAGCCGCAACTTTCTCAAATAAAACCATTACATCTTCATACTCCCTGAAAGAATGCGCAGTTTTATTTAATTCATCGTACACCATATTCAGCATGGAATCAGCTATCAGCGGAATTTCATTAAGTTTTGCTGATGGCCATGCTGTGGCAAGTGTGAGGAATGCAGTTAAGGATCTTTCAAAAGCAGCAGCAGCCACTGCATCTGTACCTTTATCAGCAGGAAATGAAAAGAGCATTTGTCCCGGAGAAACCTGTACGCTTATGGATGCCGGAGAAATATAACTTGCTTCGGTAGCATCATTTATAAAAACAATTTGCGGAAATAGGCTTGCCGTATCGCGTAAATCAGGATACCGTAACGGCAGATCGCGCATAAAAGTTCCCTTTTCGGTAAGCTCTTCATAACTATCAATAATTCTGCGTATTGATTCAATAACAGTTTCACCGGGTTTTAAACCAATCGCCAATGGCAGGGCCAGGGTAAAGAGGCTTTCAAAACCATTTATCTCTTTAGTAAGCTGTTTGGGTACAGCCCCAAAAATGCCGGCATCTGTATCGGCAAGCTGTAAAAAATACAGCACAGCCAGCGCCTTATAAAATAATTGATCATCTTTAAATCCAATGGTTTGTCTGAAAAAATCAAGATCCAAATTCAATGAGATTTTCAATTCATGCTGCCTTTCGTCTCCGCTTGAAACAAACGGCCATTCGATGTAATTCGGTTCGGTAAGTCTGGTTTTCCACCAGGATTCATTTCTGCACAGTTTTGAATACAACTCCTGAACACGCAAATCAAAAGCATGATCCGGCAATTCCAGACGCATTTTTTTCACATCCGGCAAATTGCTTAATAAAACATCAAGGAGTAGTACCTGGTTAAATTGGTCGAAAACCGCGTCAATAATTACCGCACCATCCGAACAGGCAATTTTAACATGCTTGCCAGTTTGAATTATTGTGCCGGGTTCAGCTGTTGTTTCCCTTTCAAAGCCGGCCTTTTCGAATGCATAAAACCTATTATTTATCAAAATATGAGGCAGCATAAACTCATTCATGTAATGCCCGCCAAAATCCGTAGCGCGAATGAGTGCACTTATTTGTTCAACTGTTTGCGTCCAATGAATGGTTCCCAGACCTGAAGGCCGTTTCAGCCTTCCATAATAAGTCCGTTTACTTAAATCCTGTTCAACCGGAATAACGGCATTATCAGCAAGTTTTGTGACCAAACGCTCAAAACTGCGAATGGCTGCTTCAAAACATCTGGTGTTCAAATGCCAGGCAGTATCTTCATCAGTAACAGGAACTGCTTCACTCTCAAGAATGGCTCCGGCATCAATTTTATCAACCATCAGATGCCATGATACCCCATGTTGTTTTTCACAATTGGCAATCGCATGATTTGAGGCAAACATCCCGGCATACAACGGAAGCGGGCTGTCGTGATAATTGATGGCCATTTTTCTTGCATTCTGCAAAAACTCATTGGTCAGTAAAAGGCTGTTGTTGATACTAAAAATAAAATCAACAGGCTCTATAACTGAATTAATTAAAGAATCCAGGAAAACCACTGAACGTTCATTGCAAGCAGGTTTCAATGAAAAATCATTGGACACCAGACTTTTAACGTCGAAATTCTGCGTTTGCAGTACATCAATGCAATGCAGTGTTATATTCCCGTCTCCAATCACAATGCAGGTTCCGGCGGTGCGCATGCGTGACCGTTGTTCATAAAAACCGGGAATTTTTCTCAGACTGCCAACAGGTTCAGTGCAAATCGTATTGAGCAGGAAGCGGATATCGGCAGTGATTTTTTCAACCAACTGAACTTCAAATAATTCAGTATCATATTCAAGCCAACATTCAAAAGCATTTCCAGTTTTTTCAACGTTCAATGAAAAATCAGCTTTGGAAGTTTGGTTCCCAAGTTCTTTTTGGGTCAATGTAAACCCGGGAAACGATTCTTGAACTGCCGGCCAGTTCTGCATGATAAACATTGCCTGAAACAATGGGTGTACACCTTGCTTTGCCTGAATTCCAAGACTCTTAACTACTTGGCCAAAAGGCAGATCAGCATTCGAAAACGCATTTACTGAATTATTGCTGCATGCTTTAACCAAATCAGTAAAAGGTTTGTCAGGATCGATGTCAGCCCTGATTCCTACCATATTGGTAAAATACCCGATTAAATTTGATATGGCCGGGTGCTTTCGGTTTGCAAATGGTGTTCCGATACATATATCCCGTTGACCGGACCAAACAGAAAGTGCCATCTGATATGCACTCAAAAATAAGGCAAACGGCGTAACTTTAATGCTTGCACAAAGCTGCTCAATCTGCTCTGCTTCTTTTGCAGGAATCCAGAACCAGAAACGCCTTCCATCACGCCCTCCAAGTGATCGCCTGGCATTGCGACGCATTGAAATTTTTAAGACAGCAGGAATGTCGGAAAAAACACTTTTCCAATATTTAAACTGCTCTTCTTTAATATGTTCTACATAACCATTGTGCCAGTGTGCATAATCACCGATGCGTATTTTAGTGTGAATTTCATCTGAATTGCCCAAGGGTTGATACAATTCCGCAAGTCGTTGTGTAAATAATTGAAGTGACCAACC
>CAZKCK010000028.1:0-30188 GCA_964550695.1 uncultured Bacteroidales bacterium
GTTTCGATTTTAGAAACTGCCGCAAAGGTTGGCATAATATCCTGGATTACCCAGGGTTGGCGCCCGAGTTCTGCTACAAGCCAACCTGCCTGTGAAGCAATATAAGCCAGCGGTATAGCCCAAATCGCCACCCGGAGGAACCATTTTTTTTCAGCAATATTGCCTTTAACAGCCCATGTCAAAGCCATGACCATCAGCAGAAGAAATGCAAATCCAAGCATGACCATTATACGGAATGAATAAAAAGTAATTTTAATGGGTGGGATTGCCTGATGAGGATCAGTGAAATAACCATAACCAAACCATGCATAATTTTCATTGAAGACTTTCAGACTGGCTGCTGCCTGCAAATCTTCACCAGCCTTATGTTGTTCTGTGTAATTACCCAGTGCTTCGATTGCCCTTTTTCCCCGGTGTATTTTTTCTTCGGTTGAAATAATCCCCTTTTCTGCATTGCCATGCACCAGATCACGTATGCCCGGAACAAATGCATCAGTCTTCATATAAGCCAGGTATGAAAGCATGTTTGGTATTTCAATTTTAAACATAAAATTCTCCCGCTTATGACTATAATCTTTATCTCGCTTCAAAAATCCCAGTGTAACCAATGGGGCATTTGACCGGCCTTCGTAAAGGTTTTCCATTGCAGCAAATTTCATTGGCTGAACCTTTGCCATTTCACGGGCTGAGCTATCTCCGGTCATAATGGTGTATAAACTAAAGAAAAGGCCAAAAACACCTGCAATGATAATACTACGTCTGGCAAGTAATAATTCCCTGTTTTTGAGCAGGTACCATGAGCTGATACCGATTACTGCAATGGCTGCCAGAAGATAAGAGGATGACAGGGTATGAAGAAATTTATTGATGGCTGTAGGAGAAAAAAGCACCTGCCAGAAGTCAGTCATTTCATTCCGTGCAGTATCAGGATTAAACCGCATACCAACAGGATTCTGCATCCAGGCATTGGCAACCAGAATCCATAAAGCTGAAAGACTTGCACCTATTGCCACCAGCCAGGTTGAAATTAAATGAAACTTTTTGCTCACTTTGTTCCAGCCAAAAAACATGACTGCAATAAAGGTGCTCTCCATAAAAAAGGCCATAATACCTTCAATGGCTAATGGGGCACCAAAAATATCGCCCACAAACCATGAATAGTTCGACCAGTTTGTTCCAAATTCGAACTAAAGTATAATGCCTGTGGCCACGCCAATAGCAAAATTTATCCCAAACAGGGTCATCCAGAATTTTGTAATCCGTTTCCATTCGGGATCTCCGGTTTTAACATATAACGACTCCATTATTGCAATAATGAAGGTTATACCGAGTGTAAGCGGTACAAAAATCCAATGAAACATGGCCGTCAGCGCAAATTGCGCCCTCGACCATTCAATCAGTGAAACATCCAATGCATGCATATTTTTGGTTTTATCAGGGTTTACGGGTTAATTGTTCCAGTATATACTCACTCCTTTGCTTATCAGTCGCAAAATTGGATTTTAAAAAATCATGAAAGAAAAAGAGTCTGAAAACAGCAAACATGATAAATAATTTAACCAATATAATGAGCCATAGCCTTTTCCCTACCGTCATGCTACGGAAACCATCATAATAAAGCATAAATATCAATTTAAGTGCTTTCATAAGGTTTTAAAACAAATCAAGAATTGAAGAGTTTTGAACGTACGTTAATTTAGAACTAATTTAAATTAAATTGCAAATACCTATATATCAAATATTAACATAACAAATTCCATTATTTTTTTAAAAATAAATTTTCATCATGTGAACCACAAATTATGTATAATATTGATTATAAATAATTTATGATAATTGAGTTAAAAAATAAAACTTGCATTATGAACGCACGTTCACTATCTTTGCATAAATATTTACAATCTACATTTCATTTAAATCGTAACGACCATGAAAACTTCATTCATTATTAAGGTATTAATTCTTCTACCGGCAATTCTGTTTATCGATTACCTGGTTATGATAATAGTTGGTTGCTCTTCCTGTCTTTTTGGGTTGGGCGAAGACTTTATTTGTGGTTATTATTGCATATTTGGGAAAATTATTCTGGCAATGAGCGCACTGTTCTTTTTTTACCTTATCTTGCCTGACCTAAAAGCAATAATTAACTCAATTTTTCATGGCAAGACCACATAAAAGCAGAAAAGTCAGCAACCCACCTCCCATGAAGGGTTTCAAACCCTATGGGTTACCTTTATGCGAAACTGAAAGGATTACAATGAGTTTCGAAGAATTTGAAAGCATCAGGCTTATTGATTATGATTTACTTCCTCAGGAACAGGCTGCAGAACTCATGGAAGTGTCACGGCCTACAATAACACGTATTTACAATCAGGCACGCAAAGTCATTGCCCGGGCTTTTGTTGAAGGCAAAGCCATAGAAATTGACGGTGGCAATTATGAGTTTGACAAAGACTGGTTCCGCTGTAATAAATGTTATAAATTAATCCAGGGGCTCGAAAACCACATAAAATGCAGAAAATGTAAATCTTTTGGCCAGAATGAACTTGTTCCACTGAATAAAACTATCGGGGAGCAGGATAGTCAAAACACAAAAGATGAATTAACTGCATCAGTTGTCAGTTAAACATTTGCAATCCCTTTGTTTCGTCTTCATTTTGACTCCAATTCAAACGGGTACGGCGAAATATTGAAAATCAAAAACAGAAATTTATTAATTCATTCAAAATAAACTAATTATAAAACATTATGAAAATAGCAGTTCCGGTAACTAAGAACAATCAGATTGATGACCATTTTGGACATTGCGAATATTACAACGTATTTTCTATCTCCAGCGATAAACAAATCACAGGTATTGAAACAATTGCATCACAGCAGGGATGTGGTTGTAAATCAAATATTGCCGGAGTCCTTTCGGATAAAGGGGTTACCATGATGCTGGCAGGTGGAATTGGCGGCGGAGCAATTCAGGTACTCCAAAGTTGGGGAATAGATGTTGTAAGGGGTTGTTCAGGAGATGCTTCAAATACTGTGATGCAGTATATTTCAGGTGCAATTACCGATAGCGGAAAAACTTGCGAAACACATGATCATCACTCAGTTGGTGACAGTCATGTGTGTAGTCATAACTAATTCAATTACACCTTCATTCAAAGTTATAAGTTAAATATCGGGGCATTTAAGAAAAATCTTATAATGCCCCGTTCCTATTTAATAAATTTTTTAGTGCTAAAGTATTTGTTATCAATCAAAACCCTTATAAAGTATAGGCCTTTCTCCAACCCGTCAAGATCAGTTAAGCTGATTTTCTGCTTATTAAATTCAGGATAATGCCTCACAGTTGTACCAGTTGCATTTATAATACTTACCCCGGTATGACTCATAAAATCCTCATCGAATACAATATCAAGCCTGTCAGTTACGGGAACAGGAATAATCTGAAATTCCGATGATGATGATTTCACAGGTTTTTCAACACCAAGTGTATATTGGCTCAGGTCATGAAAAAAAGTGGTAAAGGTTTGTCCGTGATCAATACTATAATTAATGTATAGGTCAGAATGTGGATAAGGCACCGGGTTGGGCTTTTCATAAACCCAGTAGAACTCTCCTGATTCAGTACCGCTAAAAAAGTATAAATTGTTGATATCAATAGGATTAATGCTATCTGATTCAAATTTCATAGCGAAAGTTTTTCCATAGTCAATGCTATGATAAATGTAAAACCTTATTCCCTGATCAAAACTTACCATGTAAACCTCTCCCTGTTGTACTCCGGGAATAATGTTGGTATGGCAACTATAATACTTAATTTGCGATGAATCAATTGGGAAGCTCTCAAAAGTCAGTCCATAATCATTGCTGTGCCACCAGGTAAAATCCATAAATCCATATAAATCACCAGGTTGTGAACCTGAAGTAACCTGATAAAAATAGGGTACTGATTTCGGCAGATCATAAGAAATCCCGTTATCGGAACTTCGTTGAATTAAATACGTAACGGATGCACCACTAAAATCAGCATAATAATTGTATAATTCACCAGCTTCCGCACCCCTGAAAATTACGCCATTAAACCAATATTTTGTGGTATCCCATGAAACTCCGAAATTGTGACTTATCTGGTAAGCATTGTAGGTACCCACAGTCCCGAGTACAGTTCCATCCACAAAATCACCCACAAGCGTCCATCGTTTGAAATCAGACATGAAATTTATATTCTGTCCATGGTCCGGAGAATAAATTACACCTTCAGTATCACCCGAACCGGCATTTGACCAAAATGAGGACAGATAAATCTCTCCGCTGACTGCTCCCCTGGTGAGCGGCCGGAACTGTGCATTTGCCTGAAAGGCAACCTGCATTAAAGAGAATAAAAATATAACAATCTGATATAAAAGACTTTTGTTCATCCAGAGCTAATCATAAAATTTATAATTTACAAACATACTCAAAAATCAACATATACAGTAAAAAATATTCGACAATTGATAAGTTGAAATACGGGAAATTTTGACATATGATCAAAAAAATTTATAGTTTTGAATGTTATTTTGAATGAGTAAAAATTAAAACTAATTTAAGTATTTTATTACCTAAATACATTGTGAATTGTTATAAAACCTATAAATTTACCCTCAAAATATTTTTCTGACTGATACTAACCAAATATAAAACATGGCAAACACTGATAATCATGAAGAAAGTCCGAACGCCAGGCGCGACTTCTTAAAAAAACTTGGAATTGTTGCAGGAGTGGGGGCTGTAGCTACTGCCGGAGCACTCTTCGTTGGGCATGATTATGAAAAAAAGAAAAATCCTGACGGAAAAAAAGTGAAAGTTCTGACTGCTGAAGGCAAACTTGTGGAAGTTCCTGAAGAAGAAATTCAGGAAACCGTAAAAGTTGATCTCACGGCTTTAAACCAAAATCAGTTGCAAGGCCGTGAAGGTCTGGCCGGACGCAGTTGGGTGATGGTTATTGACCTTGCCAAATGCCGCAATGCACGTATGTGCATGGCAGCATGTCAGGGAGCACACCAGCTCAGACCTGAGCAACACCATATTAATGTATTACAAATGCAGGATGCCGCAAATACGCAACCTTACTTTATGCCAAAACCCTGCTACCATTGCGACAATCCTCCCTGCGTGAAAGTTTGCCCGGTGGATGCAACTTTTAAAAGACAGGATGGCATCGTACTCATTGATAATGAAAGGTGTATAGGCTGCCGCTTCTGCATTTCAGGATGCCCTTACTCAGCCAGGGTGTTCAACTGGTTTGAACCTATGGATGCAGAAAAACATAAAAATGAAGTTTACAATGTTGAACTGAACGTTCCACAAAAAAAAGGAACCATTTCAAAATGTCTTTTCAGTGCCGACCGCCTCAGATTAGGTGAACTCCCCTATTGCGTTTCAAATTGCCCCAATGGTGTTTACTATTTCGGTGATCAGAATGAAGATGTGGTAGTAAACGGAACAACCAAAGAGGCCGTGCGGTTTAGTGAATTACTCCGCGATAACGCCGGTTATACTGTGCATGAAGAACTTGGAACCAAACCCAGGGTATATTATCTGCCACCTAAAAACAGGGAAGTTCCCTTTAAATTCGAGGGCAAAACAACCATTGATGAAGCCTGATCGGGGCCGCATTGTAATTAATAAGACTTGTAAACATTAATAGAATCAATATGTTACAGACATTATCGCTTGAAGAATCTAAAAAAGTCCTTGATAAAATTGAAACCGACCTGATACGTCCGCTAACGAGGCATAAAGGTTTTGAAATGTGGGTCCTTTTCCTGCTGCTGATTTTTATTATTGCCGGTTATGCATACTTTATGCAGCTGAGAGACGGATTGGGCGTTACAGCCATGCGTGATTATGTGCATTGGGGAATGTACATCAGCAACTTCGTTTTCTTTGTTGCCACCAGCCTTATCGGAATGCTTATCAGTTCGGTGCTGGGACTGTTAAAAATAAAATGGATCACACCAATAACCCGTATCGCAGAGATGATAGCTCTTGGATTCGCCATGTGGGCAGGAATCGTAATTATTATTGACATGGGGCGTCCTGACAGGTTTTTAAATGTGTTTCTGCATGGGAGGTTTGAATCACCCATACTCTGGGATGTAACCGTAGTTACCACCTATGTCATGATAAGTATGTTGTTGCTGATATTACCACTTATTCCTGATGCATCAATACTAACCAGAAGGATGATCAACGCGCCGAAATGGCAGCAAACGATCTATAAATTGGTTGCATCTAACTGGAAAGCAGATCCCAAACAATTTGAAATCATCAGAAAATCGATGCGTACACTTGCAATATTAATTATTCCCGTAGCACTTGCAATACATACGGTTACATCATGGCTTTTTGCTTCAACCCTGCGCGTTGGATGGGATTCAACCATTTTTGGTCCTTATTTCGTAACAGGCGCATTTGTAAGCGGAACTGCCGCAGTTATTATTGCAATGTTCTTTTTCAGGAATAATTTTAAACTGAAAGAGTACATTACTGAAATGCATTTCGACAAGATGGCCAAACTCCTTGTATTGGTGAGCCTTGTTTATCTTTACTTCAATATCAATGAGTTTCTTGTTCCGGCCTATAAAATGAAGAAGGCAGAATATCACCATTTACAGGCTTTGTTTACAGGCAGTCATGCCATCATGTTCTGGTCAGTGCAGATATTTGGGCTTGTTTTACCCATTATCCTGCTTCTGTTCAAACCATTACGCCAACCCAGACCTGCCCTGATCATCGCTCTGTTTGTTCTTGCCGGTGCCTGGTTCAAGAGAGTCCTGATTGTGGTACCTACCCTGCAACATCCGTATCTGCCAATACAGAATGTACCTGAAAACTTTCATACTTATCAGCCCACAGGTGCCGAAATTATGCTTTCAATAGCTCCAATAGCAGGTGTGCTGGTGATTATCACCATTATAGCAAAACTTTTTCCGGTTGTTCCCATCTGGGAAACAGCTCATGAGAAAGGTGTTGACGAAACTCTACTTAAATAAACCATGTTAAATTAAAAATCACATTATATGAAAACCAGATTATTCAGATCATTTATTTCTGCCGGTCTTGGAGTGATTGTTTTACTCTCATTCAGCCTGCATTCCGTTGCTCAGGGTGCCTGGGTAGCGCCAGCTTCAAGTAAATCAGTTAAAAATCCTGTTCCGGCTTCAGCACAAAGCATAGCTAAAGGAAAAACCGTTTATGAAACCACCTGTAAAGCGTGTCATGGCGATCCCGGAAAAGGTAACAGTTTGCCTTTGGTACCAAAACCTCCAGATCCGGCTTCTGACCAGTATCAGAAAAACACTGACGGAGAGTTATTTTATAAAATCACCACCGGAAGAGGTGCGATGGTTCCTTATAAAACAACCATTTCGGATACCGACAAATGGAATGTAATAAATTATGCCCGTTCAGTTGCCAAAAACAAAAAAACCACATCC
Source organism: uncultured Bacteroidales bacterium (assembly GCA_964550695.1). GTDB lineage: Bacteria > Bacteroidota > Bacteroidia > Bacteroidales > TTA-H9 > CAZKCK01. The sequence continues at coordinate 7,479 of CAZKCK010000028.1, forward strand.
GCTGAACCCGCAAAAACCGAAACAATTATCAGTGAACCTACCATTGTATCAACAGGTAATGTTAAGTTATCAGTATCTTACAACGAAGAAAAAAAAATTGTATACGCACGTGCCTATACCCTTGAAAATGGTGAAAAAACGCCTGCTCAGGGTGTTGAATTAAGTTTTTTCGTTAAACGCTATTTCAGGGATCTTCCCTTTGGCAACAACCAGTCAATAACTGATGCCGAAGGCCTGACAATGGCGGTATTTCCTGAAGATCTTCCGGGCGACACTGCAGGCAATGTTCAAATTATTGTGAAAGTAAAAAATGAGCAGGCTTACGGCAAAACCGAAATTACTGAAGCAAAAGCCTGGGGGGTTATTACGCCGTTGGTAAACATACGTGACACACGTTCGCTTTGGAATGCAAGCTGGATGGCACCGCTTTGGCTGCTTATTTCTTACTTCAGTGTTGTAATAGGTGTATGGGCATTTATCATGTACATCATGTTACAGATTGGTAAGCTTTACAAAATAGGCAAAGCCCAAACGAGTTAACTCACTCTATTATATCAACTTATTCAAGCCGCAGGTAATTTCTGCGGCTTTTTAATATGATAACGAATCCTGAAAATAATTGCATCCATTGTGGTGAAAATTGTGGAAAAAACCCCATAGTTTTCAACGATATGCTTTTTTGCTGTGAAGGCTGTAGTACTGTTTACCAACTACTTCATGAAAACAGTCTGGGCAAATACTACACAATGATGCAGACTCCCGGAATCAGAATTGATCCGGAACTGAAAGAAACCCGCAGCAAATTTGATTTTCTTGATCAGGAAGAAATTATTACAAAAGTATTGGAATTCAAACAGGGTAATTCAAGCAAAGTTACGCTGTTCATTCCGTCAATTCATTGCAGCAGTTGCATCTGGCTACTCGAAAACCTACATAAACTGCATGAGGGAATTATTTTTTCGAATGTTAACTTTATCCGTAAAGAAGTCAGCGTTGTATTTAAGCATGATTTAATCAGCCTCAGGCAGTTGGTTGAATTGCTGGCTGCAGTGCATTATGTGCCAGAGATTTCACCTGACAGAATAGAGCGGAAGGATATTCATACCGTTTCGAGGCGCATCGTAAAACAAATAGGTGTTGCCGGTTTCTGTTTTGCCAACATCATGCTTCTCAGCTTACCCGACTACCTGACCGAAGGATACCGGCTTGAAGAACATTTCAGAATTGGCTTTTCAGCGATCAATTTTCTGCTGGCACTACCATTGATGCTTTTCAGCGCCAGCGATTACCTGAAATCCGGCTTTAAAAACCTTAAACATGGTGTTTTAAACATTGATCTGCCAATTTCGGTGGGAATACTTGCACTTTTTATACAGAGTTGTTATGATATTTTTACTTTATCAGGTCCCGGGTATTTCGATTCTCTTGCCGGTTTTGTTTTCTTTTTACTAATTGGCAAATGGTATCAGGAACATACTTTTCAGGCACTCTCCTTTGAACGGAATTACAAAAGCTATTTCCCCGTGGGCGTTACACGCATCAATCCCGATGGTGAAGAAAATGTTTTATTAAAAGCCATTAAAACCGGAGACCTCATCAGGGTTAGGAACCTTGAAATCATCCCGGCTGATGGCATTTTGACCGAAGGACAAGCCAATATCAATTATAGCTTTGTTACGGGTGAAACCAAGCCTGTTCAGCGCGAAAAAGGGATGCAGGTATTTGCCGGAGGCCGGCAGCACGGAAGTTCCATTGTTATCAGAATTACAACAGAAGTAGAGCAAAGCAAGCTTACAAGGCTCTGGAACGAAGGTATTTCAACTGGCAAAACCGGTAGCAGACTCGAAACACTCATTGATAAAGTCAGCCACCGGTTTACAATTGGATTATTAATCATTTCTGCCCTTACATTAACCTACTGGCTATATGTTGACCCTTATGTAGCCCTGAAGGCTTTTGTTTCGGTTTTGATAGTTGCCTGCCCGTGTGCACTGGCGCTCACGTTACCTTTTACCTTTGGCAATACCATGCGGATTTTTGGAAACAATGGATTCTTTCTAAAAAAATCAACTGTGGTAGAAGAACTTTCAAAAACCGATGTAATCGTATTTGATAAAACAGGAACCATCACCCGGGCTGATCGCTTAAATGTTGTTTGGCATGGCGAAATACTTTCGAAGGAGGAAAAGGAAATGCTGGCATCAGTTACAAGAAACAGCACACATCCGCTCAGTGCAGCCATTAGTCAGTATTTTGATCAATTAATAACTCATGAAGTCAGCAATTTCAGAGAAATTGCTTCACGGGGCATAGTAGGCAATTGCCATGGAACCGATATCAGGGTTGGTTCCGCATCCTTTGTTTCGGCTGCAACAACCTTTGAAAAACAAGGCAATGGCACAGTAGTGTTTGTAAGTATCGGCAATATCGTAAAAGGGCACTTTGCTATTGGAAATAAATATCGGCCGGGCCTTGATGAAGTGATTAGTAATCTTAAACCACTATTTGAATTACATCTTATTTCCGGTGACAATGATTCGGAAAAAGAAACACTGAAAAAATGGTTTTCAGAAGATAAAATGCACTTTAATTATACGCCCTCAAATAAACTGGAATATATCAAATTACTGAAAAGCAGCGGTAAACGTGTTCTGATGATAGGTGACGGGCTCAATGATGCCGGAGCCCTGGCAGAAAGCAATGCCGGAATTTCTATAGCTGATGATGTTTATATGTTCTCACCGGCCTGTGATGCGATTCTTGAATCAGCTGCATTTAATAAACTGCACCTGCTAATGAAAGCTGCAAGGAGCAATATGACAGTGGTACGCGCCACCTTCTTTATTTCAGTTACTTATAATATAATCGGGCTTGGTTTTGCCACACAGGGATTGCTTTCCCCGGTAATTGCGGCTATTTTGATGCCGGTAAGCAGTGTTACTGTTGTTGCTTTTGCTACCCTGGCTACCAATATTATTGGCAAAAAAGTTACTGCTAATTAATCAATTAGATATGTTATTATATTGTTAATTATAATCAATATAAATTACCGAAAAAAATCAAATCTGTATATGTTAATTCAATGATTAACCTACCTTTGTAATCAGGTATTCTAATACCAAAATAACCAATGACTGCGATATTCTTTTTAATTGGAGCCAGCCTGCTGGTAGCTTTAGGTTTTCTGATTGCTTTTCTGTGGGCGGTCAGAACAGGGCAATACGATGACACCTATACGCCTTCGGTTCGCATACTTTTTGAGGATGAGCTTGATACAGAAATTAATAATGATTCCATTATATTAAATAATCAGAATTCTCATCACAAACCCAAACCTTAAAACTTACGTATTTATGGAAGTGGAAAAATTCTACTACGACAACAAGATTGTTAGAAACTTTGCCTATGCTACCATCCTGTGGGGTGTCGTGGGCATGCTTGTGGGACTGGTGATTGCGTTACAACTTGCATTCCCGGTTTTTAATTTCAAACTTGCTTTTCTGACTTATGGGCGTATACGACCCATCCATACGAATGCAATTATTTTTGCATTTGTGGGCAATGCTATTTTTACTGGAGTGTATTACTCTATGCAACGACTGCTTAAAACCAGAATGTACAGCACTTTTCTGAGTTATCTGCATTTTTGGGGATGGCAGTTAATTATTGTTCTGGCGGCAGTTACCCTCGCATTGGGCTTTACCATGTCAAAGGAATATGCTGAGCTTGAATGGCCTATCGATATTCTGATTGCAGTTATCTGGCTTACATTCGGTTACAATATGTTCGGAACAATTGCAAAACGAAGGGTGCAGCATTTATATGTGGCCATTTGGTTTTATCTCGCCTCATTTATTGCAGTTACGGTGCTCCATGTTGTCAATTCAATCGAAATTCCCGTTTCTTTATTGAAAAGCTATCCGTTATATGCAGGCGTACAGGATGCTATTGTACAATGGTGGTATGGGCACAATGCGGTTGCCTTCTTCCTTACAACCCCCTTTCTGGGTCTCATGTATTATTTTCTGCCTAAAGAAGCCAATCGCCCGATCTATTCTTACCGCATGGGTATCATTCACTTCTGGGCTTTGGTATTTATTTATATCTGGTCAGGACCACATCACCTACTCTATCAGGCTGTTCCAAACTGGGCTCAGACACTGGGGGTTATCTTTTCGGTGATGCTGATTGCCCCATCCTGGGGTGGTATGATTAACGGTCTATTAACCCTGCGCGGAGCATGGGATAAGGTGCGGGAATCACCCACGCTTAAATTTATGGTGGTCGCTATAACGGCTTATGGAATGGCCACCTTTGAAGGTCCCATGATGTCGACAAAAATGGTGAATACCATCACCCATTTCACTGACTGGACCATTGCCCACACCCATATTGCCGGCATGGCATGGAACGGATTTCTGACTTTCTCGATGCTTTACTGGTTAATTCCACGGATGTTCCGCACAAAACTTTATTCAATCAAACTGGCCAACATTCACTTTTGGATTGGCACACTTGGTATACTGTTATATGCTATACCCCTATACTGGGCAGCTATTACACAGAGTCTGATGTGGAAGGAATTTACACCGGAAGGATTTTTGAGATATCCAAACTTCATGGAAACGCTCGTTCAGATTCTGCCAATGTATTACACCAGAATCATTGGTGGTGTTTTATACTTTGCAGGAGCCTTATTGTTTGTGTATAACATGATTGCAACCATCAAACAGGGTTCATTCCTGGCCGAAGAAGAAGCCAGTGCACCTGCATTGGAAGTTATAAGTAAAAAACGCCTGCTGGGCGAAAAAGTACATGGCTGGCTTGAGCGCAAACCCATACAGTTTAGTGCCTGGATAATTATTGCAACCCTTGTAGCCTCAGCATTCTCAATTGTACCATTTGTACTGATTAAATCCAATGAATCATCAATTTCATCGGTAAAACCATACACACCACTTGAATTAACCGGACGCGACATCTATCTACGTGAAGGTTGTTATACTTGTCACAGCCAAATGGTCAGGCCATTCAGATCTGAAACTGAGCGTTACGGTGAATATGCCAAAGCAGGTGAATTTGTTTACGACCATCCTTTCCAATGGGGATCAAGGCGCTCAGGACCCGACCTGCTAAGAACAGGTGTACCCGGTGGAAAAATGTACAAAACGGCAGCCTGGCATTTCAACCATATGCTCGATCCTCAGAAAATGAATGAGCAATCGATCATGCCTCCGTATCCATGGCTAATCTCCGATAAAATAGATGTATCAAGCCTCCCGGCCAAAATACGTGTAATGCGAATGCTGGGGGTTCCATATCCTGAGGGTTATGACAAACTTGCGGAAGCCGACCTGATGAAACAAGCCGATAGCATTGCTGCAGTGCTTAAAACGGATGGGATTGAGGTTCAGTCTGACCGTGAAATTATTGCACTCATTGCCTACATGCACAAGGTTGGTCGCGATATTTCAACTGCCAAACCGATCGACACTACAGCGGCTATTGCTGATGCACCCAACTTTCTGACCGACAAGGCATCATTGGATCTGGGGAAAGAACTTTTTACTAAAAACTGCATCGTTTGCCATGGCGCACTAGGTCAGGGTAATGCTATAGGTCCGAATCTGATTGACAATTTCTGGATCAATGGCGGGGATAACAATTCTATCTACCATATCATTGTGAATGGCAAAACCATTAAAGGGATGCAGGCCTGGAAAGATATGCTGACCAAAGAACAACTGCTGCAGGTGTATAGCTATTCTTTAACCCTCATTGGCACTCCTCCTCCTGCTGACGCCAAAGCACCACAGGGACAGGAATTTATCCGCCAATAATATTTCACGAAAATGAAATTGATACAAAACATGATGGGCGATATCACTTCCCTGGGAATCTTCCCGGTGGTATCGCTCTTGCTTTTTCTGGCAATTTTTATCGCTATTGTATGGAATACCATGCATTTACAAAAAAAATTCACAGAGGACATGTCCAATGCTCCTCTTATTGATGATGAAGACATTCAAAACGGAAATAAATAATCTTTAAATCCTATGGAAAACGAAAAAGATCAATTAAATCAGGAAGAAAGCAAATTGCTGCTTCCTTACGATTTTGACGGAATCAGAGAACTGGATAACGACCCTCCCAGATGGTTTATGTATCTGTTCTATATAACAGTATTCTTTTCGGTTATTTACATTTTTCACTTTCACATCTTTAAACAAGGTGCCTTTCAGGATCAGGAATACACTGAAGAAGTTGCTGCTGCACAGGCGGCCCTTCAGTCAAACCAGAATGCTGCCACTGAAACAGATCTGGTTGCATTTACTGATGCCGAAAACCTTGCAGCCGGTAAAACCATTTTTACCCAAAAATTATGCGCAACATGCCATGGAAATCTGGGAGAAGGGAATGCAATAGGACCCAACCTCACAGACGAATTCTGGATTAGTGGCGGCAGTTTCAAGCAAATTGTCAATACAATTACTATAGGTGTACCAGCCAAAGGCATGACCCCCTTCAAGGATCAGCTAACGGCTGATCAGATTAAACAAGCTGGAAGTTACGTTCTTAGCCTTCAGGGCACCAACCCTCCCAATGCCAAGGCTCCTCAGGGAGAAAAGTATACTGCTGCAAAATAAGATCAATCAGAATTTCAAATGATTACAATTCATAACAGGGCGGTCATGCTGCCCTGTTTTTATTGAAACCTGTATAAATTAAAAATCGTCAAAACTTTTGGATTTTTTGGTTGTTTATTGTTCACGAAATATAATTACCAAATTATGTCAATAAAAAATATCTGTTCAGTCATTATTCTGCTGTTTGCCATTACAGTAACCCACGCCCAGGTCAAATTTGATCCGGCAAATTTTACAGAAGATGGCAAAGTTGGTATATTTGAACACCTGGATACTTATATACCGGATGATATTACCCTGTATGGGCCAGACAGTCTTCCGGTGAATCTCAGGAGTCTTATCAACAAACCAACTGTAATTTCATTTGTTTACTACAATTGTCCGGGATTGTGCAGCCCATTGCTTGATGGCCTTGCTGAAGTGATAGACCGGACTGACATGGTTCTTGGAAAAGATTATCAGGTAATTACTATTTCCTTTAACCCTGGCGACGGCCCTACCCTCGGCCAGAAAAAGAAAGCCAATTATCTGAAACAAATTAAAAAAGACATTGACCAAAGTCAATGGCTATGGCTCAGCGGCGATAGTGCGAACGTTGCCAAAGCTACAGCTACCTTCGGTTTCAGATTTCTGAAAGACGGTAAAGATTATGTGCATGCCGCAGCCATCATGGTTACCAGCCCTCAGGCTAAAATCACCAGATACCTGCACGGAACATATTTTTTACCCTTTGACCTTAAAATGGCGATATCTGAAGCATCAGAAGGCCGTTCTTCTGCCACCATATCCAAAGTTCTCAAATTCTGCTTCAGCTACGATGCCCAGGGAAAAAAATATGTTTTCAATGTGACCAAAATAACAGGCTTTGTTGTTCTTGGAAGTGCGTTGATCTTTTTTCTTGTTTTAATATTGAAACCAAAAAAACGTAAACCAAATACTGTGAATTAATATGAATGATGAAGTAAAACCCAAACCTCACCTGAATTTTTTTCAGGATACCGGTGGTAAAAAGGGAATACTTGCCTGGATTACATCTACTGACCATAAAAGAATAGGACTTCTTTACTTTTATTCGCTCAGTATTTTCTTTCTGGTAGGTGTTTGCATTGGATTGCTGATGCGCCTTGAATTAATGAATCCGGGTAAGGATATCGTTGAAGCTCAAACGTATAACGGATTGTTTACACTTCATGGTGTAATCATGATATTCTTGTTTGTAATCCCCGGGATTCCGGCTGTTTTTGGCAACATTGCACTTCCACTGCTCATTGGCGCCAAAGACGTTGCTTTTCCGAAAGTAAATATCCTTTCGTGGTACCTGTATGTTTTAGGTGCTCTCATGGCACTCTCCACCTTGCTTTTTGGTGAAGGACCTCCCGATACAGGCTGGACTTTTTACGCTCCCTATTCAATCAGAACTGGCACGAATGTAACGATGGCCGTTCTGGCCGCTTTTGTTCTAGGTTTCTCATCCATATTAACCGGGCTCAATTTCCTGACTACCATTCACCGGATGCGCTGCAAAGGTATGTCATGGTTTAAGATGCCGCTTTTTGCCTGGGCTTTATATGCTACATCATGGATACAGTTACTCGCTACACCTGTTGTTGGGATCACATTGCTGATGATCGTAGCCGAACGAGCGCTGGGTGTTGGATTATTTGATCCGAGCCTTGGCGGAGACCCAATCCTTTACCAACACCTTTTCTGGATTTATTCACATCCGGCTGTTTACATCATGATACTTCCCGGAATGGGCGTAATTTCTGAAATAATACCGGTATTCTCCCGCCGGAGAATTTTCGGATACAAAGCCATTGCCTATTCAAGTCTTGCTATCGCGTTTATCGGCTATTTTGTATGGGGCCATCATATGTTTACAAGTGGCATGAGCGGTCCTGCCCGTATAATATTTTCAGTTCTCACATTCCTGGTTGCCATTCCCAGTGCCATTAAAGTGTTTAACTGGATAGCTACACTTTATGGAGGCGCTATCGAATTAAGGCCGCCCTTGCTGTATGCGCTGGGCTTTATCTTTTTGTTTCTGATTGGGGGATTAACCGGTCTGGTAAACGGAGCGCTTGCCACTGATGTTCATATACATGATACACAGTTTGTTGTCGGACATTTCCATTATGTGATGTTCGGAGGAACCGGTTTTGCATTTTTTGCGGCTTTACATTACTGGTTCCCCAAAATCTATGGAAAAATGTACAATGAAAAAGGTGCTACCCATGCTTTCTGGGTGTTATTTACCGGGTTCAACTTACTGTATTTTCCCATGCTTGTTGTGGGTGTAATGGGAATGCCAAGAAGATATTATGATTATCTCCCGGAATTCCATATTCCCAATCTTATTTCAACCGTTGGTTCCTGGATTTTGGTTATAGGACTGATAATGATGATTATAAACCTGGTAAAAGGTTACCGCAGTGGTTCTCCGGCTGGCAGAAATCCCTGGAATGGTCTTACACTTGACTGGCAAACGGACTCTCCCCCCACCGTTGAAAACTTTGAAGAAATTCCTGAAGTTACAGAAGGCCCTTACGAATATAAACAGTAACCACTATGTCAGACAATATGCATAACCACCCTGCTGTACATCGCGATGATGAAGCAAAAAAACTGGGAATGTGGTTGTTCCTTTTTACGGAGTTGTTGCTGTTCGGAGGTTTATTTCTTGTATATTCAATCTACAGATTTAAAAATTCTCAGGACTTTGCCCACGGTGCACATGAACTCAATGTTTTTATTGGAACATTAAATACCATCGTACTTATTACCAGCTCACTAACAGTTGCACTATCAATAACTGCTATTCAGAAAGGCAAAAAAAAGCTCGCACTCGGACTGGTTTTATTCACCATATTTTGCGCTTTTATCTTTCTGGTGAATAAATACTTTGAATGGGGACATAAAATTCACATGGATTTGTATCCCGGAACACCCTTATTCAAGGCACTAAACCCCGGTGAAGGCCTGTTCTTCCTGTTATATTATTTCATGACCGGACTACATGCGTTACATGTTATTGTTGGTGCGGTTATTCTTGGCTTTATGGCCTGGTATATTCATAAGGATGTAATAACCAGCGATTATTTTGTATTGCTTGAAAACGGTGGTCTTTACTGGCATTTGGTCGATCTCATCTGGATCTTCCTGTTCCCGCTGATGTATTTAATTCATTAATCATCAAAACAAAGAAAAATGGATAATCACAAACCACATATTATTGAATACACCACACAAATGTGGGTATGGGTAATTCTTATTATACTAACCGCTGTAACAGTATTAGTTGCTGAATTTGATCTTAAAATGCTCACTGTGGCCGTAGCGCTCAGTGTTGCTACCATCAAATCCGTTTTTGTTCTTACATACTTTATGCACCTTAAATTCGACAGCAAAATGCTTACCCTGTTTGTGGTAATTGTGTTGCTGGTATTCCTGTCGTTCATTGTGCTCACTTTTATTGATTATTTCTATAGATAGAACTGAATATGGAAACAAATGCTTCAACTTTTGTTCAGGGCGTCGACACTGCCTTTATTGTAATCCTGGGAATTTCGATGTTTTTTTTGGTGGGCATTACTGCCGCAATGATATACTTTGTCATCAGATTCAACAAAAAACGACACCCCAAACCCAAAGACGTTAAAGATAACTCAAAACTGGAAATTATCTGGACGGTAGTACCTACAATTCTGGTACTGGTCATGTTCTATTATGGGTGGATTGGCTATACACCCATGCGCACAGTTCCCAACGGGGCTATTACTGTTAAAGCAACCGGAATGATGTGGGCCTGGAGTTTTGAATACGAAAATGGCAAGCAAAGTAATACACTGGTGGTTCCTCTCGGGAAACCGGTCAAACTTGAGCTCTTTTCTCCCGATGTACTGCATAGCCTTTATATTCCTGCCTTCAGAATCAAAGAAGATGTGGTTCCGGGGATTAAAAATATGATGTGGTTTCAGGCAGATAAAATTGGCGAATATGATATTTTTTGTGCTGAATATTGTGGTGTGAGGCATTCTTATATGCTCAGCAAGGTGATCGTGAAGCCCGAAAATGAATATATCGAATGGTATCATCAGGCTGCCGACACAAATCTGGCTCTTGAACCTGTAGGACTTCAGGTAATGAAAAAAAATGCCTGCATGACCTGTCACTCCCTGGATGGCTCAAAAATTGTCGGACCTTCATTTAAAGCTTTGATGGGCCGATCAGAAAATGTAGCTGATGCCGGGGGCAATACAACAACAATTACTGCAGATGAAAACTATATTAAAAACTCAATTTTCCAACCTGATTTGCAAATAGTTGAAGGCTATAAAAAAGGGATGATGATTTCGTATAAAGACAGAATTAACGAAGAGGAAATCAAAGAAATCATCAAATATCTCGAAACCTTGAAGTAATGGCATTCAGGCAAACACCATACATAAAGATTTTCCTTGAACTTGCCAAAGTAAAAATAACCGGGGCGGTGGCATTCTCCACTTTCCTCGGTTATGTAATATTTAACGGAAAAATTAATACTGGATTAATACTCCCCACTTTGGGTATTTTTCTGCTTGCCTGTGCCGCTTCAGCGCTGAACCATTATCAGGAGTTTGAATATGATGCTTTGATGGAGCGAACCAAAAACCGTCCTATTCCTTCAGGTAAAATCAGCCCGCAGGGTGCACTGATGTTCGCTGTGTTTTTAACAATTTCAGGCAGCACAATCCTGTATTGGGGAGCAGGATTCGTTGGTTTGCAATTAGGAATTCTCGCATTGCTCTGGTACAATGCAATCTATACACCCCTCAAACGAAAAACGCCTTTTGCGGTAATCCCGGGATCTTTTATCGGTGCTATTCCCCCGGCCGTAGGTTGGGTAGCTGCCGGAGGTCCGGTGTATGATATCAAAATACTCATGGTTTCCTTCTTTTTCTTCATCTGGCAAATTCCACATTTCTGGCTTCTCGCCATGAAATATGGCAAACAATATGAATCGGCCGGGTTCCCTAGTATATCAACCATCTACACACCAAAAAGCCTGCGTAACATCACTTTTGTGTGGACAATTACTGCTGCAATAGCCGCCATGTTTATCCCGATGTTTGGAGGAATGAATTTTGCATGGCTTAAAATCGTAATCATTGTGGGTTCCTTACTTCTTGTTGCCGCATTCAGTTCATTGCTCACCGTACGTGATGATTCTTCTTACAACAAAAAATACTTTATTTACATCAATATTTACCTTCTTTTTATCATATTTGTACTATCAGTTGACGCTATTGCTTACTGATCATTTTTAGCTTTTTATCACTGAAAATCAATTTACAACATAAAAATCATCATCATGAAAAAATTTATTTTCCTTTTTGCAATTTTTGGCATTTTAGTATCCTGTCAAAACAACACCGATAAAAAAATTACTGATAATCAGGTAGTTAAAATTGATTCAACCAAACTTGCAACTTATCTCGTACAGGTTAAAGGTATGAGTTGTACCGGATGTGAAAATACCATTAAAACCGCAGTTTCCGAATTACCGGGCGTTACCGGAGTGGCTGCTTCCTTTTCTGACGGAATTACAAAAGTATGTTATGATACAACTCTTGTAAACGGTCAGCAGATTGCAAAAGCCATTACAGATAAAGGCTATGAGGTTACAGGATTTGAAAGGATGAAGAAATAGTTGCTGATATGTCTGAAGAAATATCATTCCGTGACAGACCCTCCACCGTTGGTGATGGAGGTAAAAGGCAATGGATTTTTGCAAAAATTCCTTCCGGAAGCCTGACAAACTACAGGTTGGCTGTTGCATTAGTGCTTCTTGCTTTTTTCTTTATCACACCACATATCAGGGTAAATGGCGATCAATTCCTGTTGCTTGACATTATGCAGCGGAAATTTATCCTGTTTGGTTCAATTTTCTGGCCTCAGGACACCTATCTGCTGGGGATCGCAATGGCTACTTTTGTTGTATTTATTGTGCTGTTTACAGTTGTTTATGGCAGAGTTTGGTGCGGTTGGGCATGCCCGCAAACCGTTTTTATGGAGATAATTTTCCGCCGTGTTGAAACATTCATCGACGGAAATCCAGCCAGCCAAAAGAAACTCAGAGAACAAGACATTTCTTTTGAAAAAATTGTTAAACGAATAACCAAATTTATTGTATTCCTTGCCATCATATTCTTGAGTGTTAACACATTTGTTTCCTACTTTGTTGGAACTGAGGGATTAGTACTGGCCTACAACAATGGTTTTAAAGATCATACTTTTATGCTTGGCTTTATCCTGTTTTTCAGTTTCGTTGGAATGTTTATTTACTGGTGGTTCCGCGAACAGGCATGCACCGTATTGTGCCCGTATGGCCGTTTACAGGGAGCTCTGGTTGATAATGATACGATGATTGTGGCGTATGACTATGGCAGAGGCGAACCACGGGGAACCAAAAAGCCTGAAGGTCAACCCAATGGCGATTGTATCGACTGTCACAATTGTATCGCGGTTTGTCCCACCGGCATTGATATCCGCAACGGCTCACAGCTTGAATGTGTTAGTTGTCTGGCTTGTATCGATGCCTGCAATGCAGTTATGAAAAAAATGAAACGCCCTGCAGGTCTTATTAGGGTCACCTCAGAAAGCTCACTGAAAGTCAGCGGGAAATTCAGGTTTACAGGCAGGATTATCATGTACAGCATTATTCTCAGTGCACTTCTTCTTTTCCTCGGATATCTGATCAACCTCAGAACCGATATTGAAACAACCATTCTGCGAACACCCGGCATGATTTATCAGGTTCAGGACAGCGGTCGTATTTCAAATCTTTATAATATCAGAATAGTAAATAAGACCCGTAAAGATGCCGAAATTCACCTAAAAACTGAAAACATTAACGGTACAATCAGAATACCAGGCAATTCCATCCAATTGAAAGCCGGATCATCCACCGAAATGGTTTTCGTACTTTTGTTAGATTCATCGCAGATTACAACGCCGAAACGCGAGATTGTTTTCGGTATTTATAAGGATGGGAAACGCTTCGAAACTTTCTCAACCACATTTGTAGGACCAAAAACTCAATAATGAAGAAACTGACTTTTTCCTGGGGAACAGGTATTTTCATAGCACTGGCTATGTTTATTACAGGCATGGCCGTGGTTTTCTATATCAGTTCGCAACAAGATCGCAACCTTGAACGTATTGACTATTATGCTGATGCAATACGACACCAGGAAAATATCGATCAAAGACGAAACTTTGATGCACTGAATAAATCGTTACAGGTTCTCATAATCGAAGATATGGTCGTTGTAACGCTACCAACGGTGCTGGCCGGGCAAAAACTTATTGGCACGATCAATTTTTACCGGCCTTCTGATAAAAAACTCGACAAAACTTTCAGCATGAATAATCAGGGAAACACGACCTACCGTTTCCCTGTCTCACAATTCAACAAAGGAAGATACATCATAAAACTTGTTTTTAACGCTGATTCTAAAAGCTATCTAACTGAAAAAGAGTTAATAATTCCATAAAATATGTTTGAAATTTACACTGGTCTGGCACTTGGACTGGCTGGCAGCCTGCATTGTATAGGCATGTGCGGACCTATTGCACTAACGCTCCCAACCGGCAGAGGTAGCTGGTTTACACGCATCTTTGGCGGAATAATGTATAATCTGGGCCGTACTATTACCTATGGTATCATGGGGGCTATTTTCGGACTCATCGGGATTGGGTTTACCATGGGTGGATTTCAGTTATATCTTTCAATTGCCATGGGAGTGGTGATGATACTTACAGTGGTGGTTCCCTTGGTTTTTGGAAGTACATTCAATTCCTCAAAACTTGGTGGACGCTTTTTTGGCATTTTCAAAGGTTTATTTGGGAAATTACTGCGTTCAGGCTCCACCTTTGCACTGTTTATCATAGGATTACTCAATGGCCTTCTGCCATGTGGATTGGTTTATGTAGCCATTGCTGCTGCTGTGGGTACCGGAACATCTTACAACAGTGCCATTTTTATGATAGCATTCGGTCTGGGAACCATCCCTCTGATGTTATCAGTTTCACTTGCCGGAAATTTTATGGGCCTGGCGATGAAGAAAAAGCTTAACCGGATTGTGCCTTATGTTGTAGTGATTATGGGTTTGCTTTTTATTTTACGCGGGCTTGATCTGGGTATTCCGTTCCTGAGCCCGAATGCATCGAAACTCAAAGTAAATACCGAACAAACACAAAGCAAAAAACATTCATGTTGTACAAATAAAGAATAAAGTACACATCATACTTGATCTATCACTGTGTCATATTACAATAAAAGCCTGATTTCTCAGGCTTTTATTGTAATATGATGCTGGTATTACCAACTTCCGCTGGCACCACCGCCACCAAAACTTCCTCCTCCAAAACCACCGAAGCCGCCACCTCCGCCACCAAAGGAACCTCCGCCTGACGAAAAATCATTCCAGCTACCATTGTTACTGCCCCGCCCCATCGAGCCAAGCATAAATAAGGTAGCCCAGAAAGGCAGATTGCTCCCGCCGGCATGGTAAACGCCTGAGGAACCTCTGAAAACACGCATCAAAATAAATACAATGGCTATAAATACAATCACAATCCAACCGGAAGATCCGGTCTTTTTATCTTTGTAGTCTTTGGCTTTATACTTACCAGTAGCCAGCGCAACAACTACATCCGTAGCCTTGCTGATTCCCTTGTAATAGCTTCCCTTAGCAAATTCAGGAATCATCTCATTGTCAACAATCCGGCGTGCAACAGCATCAGGAATTACATCCTCCAGTCCATATCCTACCGATATACGGGCTCGTCCCTTTTCTCCGGAGGTTTTGGGTTTTATCAGTATCAGCAGTCCATTGTTGGTGCCTTTCTGACCTATCCCCCATTTCTCGGCAAGCCGGTCAGCATAATCCGTTACATCATATCCCTCAAGATCAGCAATGGTTACAATGGCAATCTGGGTTGAAGTGGTATCATTATATGCCACAAGCTTCTGCTCAAGTGCAGCAACTTCATCTGCACTCATGGTATTTGCAAAATCGTTAACAATACGCGGAGGGTTTGGCTTCTCCGGAAAATTTTGTGCAAAACCTGAAATGGCAGTTAAAAAGATCAGGCACAGTGCAATGATTCGTAGTTTCATTTGTAAGAAATTAGCATTAATTTTCCCCGAATGAAACATCATCCGGCAATTCATTCACATCGTCACGCTGATGCGGGAAGTGCTTTTTCAGGCTTAACCCAACCGCATCAATTGCTTCACACAGGCCATCAGTAAAAAGACCATCACGGAAACGCATAATCATTTTCGCTTTAATTTTCTCCCAGAAATCAGGTGGTGTCACCTGATTGATCCCTGTATCGCCTATGATGGCAAATTTACGGTTTGATACTGCAAGGTAAATTAAAACGCCATTTCTGAGCTGTGTTTTGTGCATTCCGAGTTTACCGAAAACTGCAGCGGCACGGTCCATCACATCACCTTCGCACACACTTTCAATATGCAGTCGTATCTCACCTGAGGTATCAAGTTCTGAATTTTTAATGGCCATTTTCAACCTGCTTTTTTCATTGGCAGTAAAAAATGCCCTTGCGGTTTCTACCATAACTTATAAGTTTCAGTAAATTAGAATTTTACTTCCGGAGCCTTTTCTGAACCCTCTGCAGCCTCAAAATATGCCTTCTTTTCAAATCCAAACATACCGGCAAAAATGTTGCGTGGAAATGTCCTGATTTTTGTATTGTAATCCTGTGCCATTTCGTTGAATTTGCGACGCTCAACTGCAATCCGGTTTTCAGTTCCTTCAAGCTGTGCCTGCAAATCAAGAAAATTCTGATTGGCTTTCAGATTGGGATATTGTTCAACCACCACCATCAGTCTGGCAAGTGCTGAACTTACTCCTTGCTGGGCCTCCTGAAACTGCTTCAATGAGTTTGCATCAAGTTTTTCAGGGTTTACCTGTACTGAAGTGGCCTTGGCTCTGGCCTCAATAACGGCTGTGAGCGTGCTTTTCTCAAAATCAGCATATCCCTTAACTGTACTCACCAGATTTGGAATCAGGTCAGAACGGCGCTGATACACATTTTCAACATTGGCCCACTGCCCGTTTACTCCTTCTTCGGCTACTACCAGTGAATTAAACATTCCACTGAGTGAGCTGTATAAAATTATCACAACCAGAAGAATTACACCTGCTATAATCAATCCTTTTTTCATAGTTCAAATTTAAGTTTAGTTATTAAAAAGATGGACGCCTTTATGACGTCCATCAAAATTAGTCAATTTTATTTAGTCTTCTATTAAATCAACACTTCGCTTGATAAAATCTGTTAAAGCGGCTCCTTTTAAAAGGCTCTGCGAAAGCAGCGCGAGGTCAGTGAGTTGTTTGGCTACATTTGCCCGCTTCTGCTCGTCTTTCTCTCCCGAAAGGTTAAAAATTACCGGATGATTGGCGTTTACCACCAAATTATAATGATCAGGCATTCCGCCCATATACATCATTCCACCACCTCCCAGGGCTGACATATCTTTCATCCTGCGCATGAACTCATTACGGGTGATCATCACCGGAAGTTCCGATTCGCTCATGTTCTCGAACATGATGCTGAAGGTGCCTTTATCAACCGTGGCTTCAAAGATGGGTTTTAACTCATTCTTCTGTTCATCACTGAGTTTTGAGGGAAGGTTCTCGTCTTTGGGAACCAGCTTTTCAATGATGTCAGCATCAACCCTGACAAACCGCGATTTTTCAAACTTATGTTCAACAGAATTGATAAAGTGATTGTCGAGAACACCATCCATCAGCAATACATCATATCCTTTTGCTTCAGCAGAGGCAACAAAACTGTGCTGCTCTTCACGATTTGTAGTGTACAGATATACAAGCGTTTTATCCTTATCTGTCTGTGCATCTTTGATATGCTCCCGATATTCTTCATAGGTAAAGTATTTACCGCCAACATTTTTAAACAGGAAGAATTTCTCAGCCCTTTCGTTGAATTTGGTCTCCGAAATCATTCCATACTGAATAAATACCTTGATGTCATCCCACTTTTTCTCAAACTCCTCACGGTTGTTCTTGAACATTTCTTCAAGCTTATCGGCCACCTTTTTCATGATGTGGTTCGAAATCTTCTTCACTTCCGGATCGCTCTGAAGGTAACTGCGTGAAACATTCAACGGGATATCAGGTGAATCGAGCACACCATGGAGTAGCGTGAGAAAGTCCGGAACAATCCCTTCAACTGAATCAGTTACAAATACCTGATTGCTGTATAACTGTATTTTATCCTTTTGTACTTCGAGACGCTCCTTTACTTTCGGAAAATAAAGAATTCCGGTGAGGTTGAACGGATAATCCACATTGAGGTGAATCCAGAACAAGGGTTCTTCAAAATTGTACGGATAAAGGTCATGGTAGAACTTTTTATAATCCTCATCCTGTAAATCTGCCGGTTTGATGGTCCATGCAGGTTTTACATTGTTGATGATTCTCGGCTTTTCAAGCTCATCATATTTATCATTGCCGTCTTTGTCCTTTTCACCTTCTACCTTCACATGTTCCTTTTCAGTCCCAAATTCGATGGGGACAGGCAAAAATTTACAATATTTCTTCAGGAGCTCAAGCACACGGTGCTCTTCGAGGAATTCCTCATTTTCTTTGCTGATATGCAGTATGACATCAGTTCCGCGGAATTCCTTCTCAGTTTCATCAACCGTATAGTCAGGGCTTCCGTCGCATTCCCATGCCATCGCTTTTTCAGCTTCTTTCCATGATTGTGTAACAATCTGAACCTTATCAGAAACCATAAAGGATGAATAAAATCCAAGTCCGAAATGACCTATTAACTGACTCGCTTCAGCTTCACTCTGGCCTTTGAATTTACTGATAAATTCTTCGGCACTCGAAAAAGCAATCTGATTGATATAACGGTCAAGTTCGTCGGCAGTCATTCCTATGCCACGGTCGCGAACTGTCAGTGTCTTTTTCTTTTTATCAAGCAGAACTTCGATACGGATATCGCCAAGTTCACCTTTAACTTCACCCATCGAGGCCAGGCCTTTCAACTTTGTTGTTGCATCAACTGCATTGGATATCAATTCCCTCAGAAAAATTTCATGATCTGAATAGAGAAATTTCTTAATAATTGGGAAAATGTTCTCGGTTTGAACGTTAATCTTACCTTTTAGCATTTTACTTCAGTTTAGTTTAATGCGGCACTCCTGTCAAAGCATGTGCCACCGCCTTGTAAACTGACATTTTGGCAATCTGTATAAAAAAAGCAGGATTGCTGTTTTTAAGCAATCCTGCGTTAGTTATTTGGGATATAATAAGTTGCTATAAAAAATCGGCTGCTGCTCAACAATAAACGGAATCAACAAAAATCAAAAAAAGTAAATTAAAGAGGTTAATCAAAAAAAGTAAATTAAGAGAAATTTATTAAAATAACAGCTAAAGAGAATTGCAGCAGCCGACACATCAAAGGTAATACAGAAAATACTGTTTCCGACATACTGACAAAAATAATTTTTATGTCGATTTGCAGCTACATGAACTTGAACCATCTACAATAGTTCGTAGTAAAACACCCAAAAATTCGTTTACAGTCTGGGGCCTGCATTCCGGCATTCCTCTAAAAACCCGTTAAAAATCAGACCATCAGGAAGAATGCTTATTCAAACATACTTTTCAATTAAAGTGTAATTCAAAGTTTTCATTACGTCAGATTGATTTCCTTATTAAAAAAGACCAATACTCAGAATTTTATTCCTTCATGATATCCCCCCTAATCAGACAATTGAATTTTTGTTGATCGAAATATTTTTAAACCCATTGCATTGTTAGTATATACTAACTATTTTTGCTGCATGGAAAATCTGATTGAAATTATCGCCCGCTTGTCAACAGTAATCGTTCAGACAGAAGAAACTGCCAAGACTCAGTTTAACCTTGCCGATCTTACACATCACCAGATGCATTACCTTGAAACAATCCATCAGCTCAACAATCCCAATATCACTGAACTGGCAGCCAGGCTCAGCCTTACAAAACCAACGGTAAAAGTGGCTGTGGATAAGCTTATTGAAAAGGATTATGTGTACAAAATTCAATCAGATGCTGACAGGCGCAGTGCCCATCTTCACCTCACCGCAAAAGGGAAACTGATCAATCAGATGCATGATTATGCCCATCGGCGCATTGCAGAATCAATCACAAGAAAACTGGATAAATACGAATTGACCACGCTTTCATCGTTATTAACCAAGGTTTTAACAGAAGCATAATGAATTCTTTATATAGTTAGAAAATACTAACCATAATTAATCCCAACAGTATGAAAAGATCCTTTCAGACAAATCAATACAAAGGTCTGACCCAAAAAGAAGTAGCCGAAAAAATCCTGAAAGAAGGTTTCAATGAATTGCCTTCATCAAAACCAAAAGGCGTATTCCAGATTGCCCTGGGGGTTGTTAAGGAGCCCATGTTCCTGCTGCTGGTTGCCTGTGGAACACTTTATCTTATACTCGGAGATATTCAGGAAGGAATTATGCTTCTCGGGTTTGTATTTGTGGTAATGGGTATTGAGTTTTATCAGGAAAAAAAAACAGAGAAAGCCCTCGATGCCCTGAAAGACCTAGCCAGCCCCAGAGCATTGGTTATCAGAGACGGGAATACCATCAGAATAGCCGGCAGAGAGGTAGTAACCGGTGATCTGGTTGTTTTACAGGAAGGCGACAGGGTGCCGGCCGATGCCATGGTGCTGCACAGTATAAACCTGCTGGCCGACGAATCCTTATTAACAGGTGAATCGGTGCCCGTGAGTAAAAGAGAATGGAAAGATGATGATAAGACATTTTTGCCCGGTGGTGAAGACCTGCCGATGGTGTATTCAGGTTCAATGATTGTACAGGGGAATGGTGTTGTGCAGGTAACTGCCACGGCTATGAACACCGAAATCGGTAAAATAGGCAAGGCGCTTGAATCGGTCAAAGAAGAACCCACACGTCTGAAAACAGAAATGGGAACACTTGTAAAAAGACTTGCCATCATTGGAATTACCTTATGTGTACTCGTTATCGCCATCTATACACTTACCAGAGGCGATTTGCTGAAAGGATTCCTGGCAGGTATTACCCTGGCAATGGCCATGTTACCGGAGGAATTTCCGGTGGTACTTACCATTTTCCTTGCACTCGGTGCGTGGAGGATGTCGAAAAAAAGTGTGCTGACCCGCAAACCTGCCGCCATCGAAACCCTTGGTTCTGCAACGGTTTTATGCACCGACAAAACAGGCACGCTCACACAGAATAAAATGACCGTGACCCGCCTTTACAACGGAAGTGATTTTCTGAATGTAATTTCGGGAGAAACTTTTGCCGACCCCTTTCACGAAATCATCGAATACGGTATACTGTCCAGCCAGTCCAATCCTTTTGACCCCATGGAAAAGGCCATTATCCTTGCAGGTGAAAAATTTCTGAAAGATACCGAACACCTCCACTATGACTGGGTTATGGAAAAAGAATATCCGCTGAGCAAAGAACTGCTGGCCATGTCAAGAGTGTTTTCAAATACCGGAACCCATGAGCGCGTAATAGCTTCAAAGGGGGCACCTGAAGCCATTTTCGATCTGTGCCACCTCGATAAAAAAACAATTGCCGTGTATGAAAAAGCAGTGGCAGAAATGGCCTCATCAGGCCTGAGGGTATTGGGTGTGGCAAGAGCAAAACTAATCCCTGATGAACTGCCATCGGTACAACATGACTTTGATTTTGAATTTATCGGACTGCTTGGATTGTCAGATCCTATCAGGCCAAATGTACCTGTGGCCGTAAAGGAATGTTATACGGCAGGCATCAGGGTAATAATGATAACAGGCGATTACCCCGTTACTGCTATCAACATCGGAAAAGAAATCGGAATCAAAAACCCGGAACATTGTATTACAGGACCGGAATTGAACGAAATGACCGAAGATGAACTCTGTAAACGCATTACAGATGTAAACATTTTTGCACGCGTAGTGCCTGAGCAAAAACTCAAAATTGTAAACGCACTCAAGAAAAACAATGAAATTGTGGCCATGACCGGTGATGGTGTAAATGATGCACCGGCGCTGAAAGCTTCAAACATAGGAATTGCAATGGGCGAGAAAGGCACCGATGTGGCACGCGAAGCCTCCTCACTTGTTTTGATGGATGACAATTTTGCCTCGATTGTGGGGGCCGTAAAAATGGGCCGAAAGATATTCGATAACCTGCAGAAAGCACTGGGATATATATTTGCCATCCACGTACCGATTGCGGGTTTGTCATTAATTCCGGTATTTTTTGCTGATCTGCCCCTCATCCTGTGGCCGGTGCATATCGTATTTCTTGAACTCATCATCGACCCTGCCTGTTCCATCATTTTTGAAGCCGAGAAAGAAGAAAAAAATGTAATGTCACGTCCTCCCAAAGCCATTGATGAACCCTTCTTCGGCGCAAAAAAAATACTACTCAGCTGTTCGCAGGGCATTGGTATATTGGTGATCAGCCTGTTGGTATATTTTATCGGCATTGAAACCGGTTATTCCGAAAAAGCCGTCAGGGCCATGACGTTTGTAACTTTGATGGTTGCCAATATTGCAGTTATACTGTCAAACCGATCGTTTACATCCAATATTTTTAAAATTCTGATCTCACCCAATCCGGCGGTAAAATGGGTTGTGGGGGGTGCAATCATGTTCCTGCTGCTGATTTTAAATGTACCTTTTCTGTTAAACCTGTTCCAGTTCGAAAGACTCAACTATCTGGAATTGCTGATTTGCACGCTGGCAGGCTTCTCAAGCATTGTATGGTGGGAGATTTACAAACAGGTACAGCAGCGTAGAATGGTAACAGAATGATGAATTTTTAATTTTTAATGCAGAATGCAAAACATTAGATCAATTGCGTTAACCATTCGCCTTATTATAAATTCGTAATATTCTCAAATTTTGCACTTTGTATTTTGATTTTTAGCCCTGTTGATAATATTCTTTCAACAAAATTCATGATTCT
>CAZKCK010000029.1:0-30171 GCA_964550695.1 uncultured Bacteroidales bacterium
TACTTGTTTCTCCCAAATTCATGCAAATTACGCCAAGATTATTCAGGCATTTCTGAATTCCTCGTAAGTCATTTATTTTAAGCTTTATTTCCAGGGCTTTCTGGTTATAATCCCTGGCTTTTGGGTAATTTTTCAACGCATTATAAACATTCCCTATGTTTACATAATTGACTGAAATACCCAGGTCAAAGTTCTTTGCCTGATTTAATGCTAATGATTTTTCATGATATCTGATTGCTTCAGCATTGTTGCCCTGCAAAAGATTGAGAGATCCCAGATTGCTGTATAAAAGTGCAAGTTGGCCATGCCCGCCGGTCGATTCATATATACTGCGGGCACGAAGCAGAACCTGCATGGCTTTTTTTAACTCCTGTTTTTTTACAAGTATGGTACCCTCATCCACTAAACAATCAGCAAAGGGTATTAATTCTCCGCATTTTAAATACAAAGCACCGGCATTCCTGATGCATTGCAATGCCTGTTCATTCTGATCGCCTGTTTTGTATATTTTGAAGGTGATATAGGTTGCATCAGCCCTGCCCTTGATATTTTCCATCTTTTCTGCCAAAGTAAGACTCTGCTGATTGTAGAATTTGGCAAGTTTCTGATTAATGGTCAAGTAGCTAACTGACAATTTATTGAGGATTTCAACGCGTGCTTTGTCCTCCTTTGCATTTAACAGATTTGTTTTCAAACTGTCAATGTTTACTGGCCGTTCTCCGTTTGAACTTAACGGAATACACAAAATTAGTATGGCAGCGCAAAATGCATAAACTATGCAGTCTGGCAGCAAAAGACTCCTGATTAAGTAAAACTTATGTCGTAAAGGTTTCACCTTTTTTGCTGCAAAAATACACAATTAGAAGTTGAAATATGTTCTTTTTCGCATTTGATTTAAATGACGGCAATCACATGATGCCTTGGCATGCAGGTGAAGAATATTGTGTAATATTTTGATGTTGCAATGCGTTGATTTTAATATCCGTAAGCCCGGCCTTCAATCTTTTGAACCAAAACTTTAAATGGAAGCACCTCACGGATGGCAGGCATACTGTATTTAAAGTCACGGCCGGCATATTTTTGCATCAGAAAATTCATGGCATCAATCCTTTCCTGTGTATCCTCAATAAATTCCACTTTCCCGTAAATCAGCACACTGCGGTATTTCATGCTCCATGAACAGGCCACTTCTTCGTTCTGATACCTTAAGAAATGGTCAACACTGAAAGCCAGACAAACCTTTGGATTGTTCCTGAGGATATCGATTTTCTTTCCCTCTTTCGCAGAATGCAGGTAAACAACGCCATTGTTATAACCAAAATTCAGTGGTACAACGTAGGGTTCATGATTTTCATCAACCATCGACATGTAACAACAATCAGCCTTGTTGATTACATCCAGTATTTCGGTATCAGAAGTTATGATGCGGTTTTTCATTTTTGCTTGTCTGATTGTTCTAAAAGTGCACTTACCAATGAGTTGATGATGCTGAACAGGAGTGCCCACCAGAAACTCTGAACATGAAAGCCGTCAACAATGCTGCTGGCTAACAATACAATACCGGCATTTATTACCAAAATAAACAACCCTAACGAGAATATTGTAACAGGTATGGTAAGTACCACCAAGAGAGGTTTTAAAAATGTATTGAGAAGGGCAAGCACTACAGCCACAGCAATTGCCGCAAGGAAATTTTCGACTTTTACACCCGGTAGTATGTATGAAATAATCATTACCACCATGGCTGAAACCAATATTTTTAACAGAAAACGCATATATATTTTTTTGCAAAGATATGTTTTTCTGTATTTTATCAATATCTATACAAAATAGTTTTAACAACTGTAATATTTTAGTATTTTTGAACACTATAGAAGCATATTTATTGAAGTTTGAAGATATGAAAAATGCCGGTTTCTTTTTAGATTTAGAGTACAAACCGAAAGGCTGTTATCCTTTTACGGTATTTGCCATGTTGCGTAGGCCGGATACAAAGGGTGTATTTTTATTTTTCATGTTGATTTTCATTGCTATAACAGAACTTTCAGCAGATATAACTTTGCATAAAGATACACTGACAGTGGTTTCTGATGATAATTATCCTCCTTACATTTTTCGTTCAAATGATGGGCAACTTCAGGGTATCCTTGTGGATCAGTGGAAGCTTTGGGAAAAGGCTACCGGTGTGAAAGTCAATCTGCTGGCAACAGATTGGGATAAGGCTTTGCAATTGATGCATGTGGGGAAAGCAGATGTGATTGAGACCATTTTTAAGACCCCTGAACGCCTGCGGCTTTATGATTTTTCTAAACCCTATGTGCAGATTGATGTACCCGTATTCTATCACAGAACACTCAGCAGCATCAATGATGTAAATACCCTGCAAGGGTTTACCATTGGGGTTAAGTCGGGTGATGCCTGCATTGAAGTATTAAAAGACAGGGGCTTGACATTTTTCAGTGAATTTGATAGCTATGAAGAGCTTATTGATGCTGCCGCAGCAGGTCAGATAAAGGTTTTTTGTATTGACAGGGATCCTGCTATGTATTTTATAAACCGGAAACACCTCGAAGGAGAGTTCCGGCTCGCATTTATTTTGTATTCAGGGAATTTTCACAGGGCAGTGGCACTTGGCAACAAAGATGTGCTCAGGATGGTTGAAAATGGTTTTTCAAAAATTCCCAAAGCAGAATACGACAAAATAAATAAGAAATGGCTGGGATCAGAATTGATTGGAATCAGATACATGAAGTATGTTTATTATGGCCTGTTGATTGTGCTGGCCATTGCAATATTCTTCATATCAACTTCTTTCATACTTCGCCGAAGGGTTAAAATGCGTACGGTGTTGTTAAGCGAAACTTTAAAACAACTCACTGCCAGCGAAGAGCATTACCGCAATTTAATCCAGCATGCGCACGAAGCTATTTATGTGGTTCAGGATGGAATCATACAATTTGGAAATATGGCTTGTAGCAAGTTAACCGGAATTCCTGAAAATGAATTGGCCGGAACCTCCATATATTCTTTAATGTTGCCTGAAGATGTTGTAAAGGCCAGAGATCGTCATTTGAAACTTCAATCAGGTGAACTGCCTGCAGGGCAGCGTGAAGTCAGGTTGAACACCAGACTGAACGAAATGAAATGGTTGCTTGTAAATGCTGTGGCAATCGAATGGAAAGGGGCAAATGCTACATTGAATTTTGCAAGTGATATCACCAATCGTAAATCTGCGGAACAGGAGTTGCAGAAGCAAAATGAAGAATATCAGGCTTTAAACGAAGAATATCAGGTGATTAATGAACAGCTTCAGAAGAGTTTAAACGAAATCCAGCTCATCAATAACGACCTCAAAATTGAAAAGAATAAAGCTGAAGAAAGTGATCGGCTAAAAACCGCATTTCTGGCGAATATTTCACATGAAATCAGAACTCCGCTGAATGGCATTCTGGGCTTTTCTGAACTGATTATCAGGCCTGATAACACACCGCATCAGCAATTGCAGTTTTTCAGACATATTGAAGATAACAGCCTTCGCCTGCTGGCCACGATTACAGATATTGTAGAAGCTTCAATGTTACAAACCCATCAGATTAAACTCAGACCCATTGAATGCAGCATTCAGACTATGCTCAATGAAGTTGCTGAACTGTCAAAAATAGATATTGAGCAAAAAAAGCTTATTCTGGTTCACGACTGGGATCAGAATGCTGAAAAAGAGATTATTTATGCTGACGTGCCACGCCTGAAAATGATTCTTGGCCATTTATTAAGCAATGCAGTGAAATTTACTTCCAAAGGTTCAGTAAGTATTGGATATGAACATATTGGTAATGAATTGTTATTTTATGTGAAAGATACCGGAATAGGTTTGGCAAAAGAACTTCAGGATGATATTTTTAAAAGCTTTACCCAGGTTGAGACAACCGATTCAACCAAAACCGGAGGGGCTGGCCTCGGATTAACAATTTGCAAAGGACTCGTGGATCTTATGGGAGGCAGGATATGGCTTGAAAGCCAACCTGGTAAAGGTTCTGTGTTCTCATTTACCATACCGTTTATTCAGAAAGAATCAATTGAAACCGGGATTTCCGATACACATAATTCATTAACATCATCTACTGCCGGGATTACCGTTTTGCTTGCTGAAGATGAATCCAGTAATTACCAGTATGTACAAATGGCTCTGCGCGAAAGTGGCATTGTACTTATACATGCACTAAATGGCGCCCTGGCTGTTGAGATGGTGAAGAATAATCCTGATATCAACCTTGTACTCATGGATATCAAGATGCCGGTAATGGATGGTGTTAAAGCAATGGCGGCCATCAGAAAAACACATCCTGACCTGCCGGTGGTGGCTCTCACGGCTTATGCCATGACTGATGATGAAGCAAGGTTAAGAGCTGCAGGTTTTTGTGATTACTATACAAAACCGGTTAAAAAAGCAGTTCTGCTCGAAGCTGTGTTGCGCAATGCCAGAGTTGTTTAGTTCAGATTTGTTTTTGTCTGAACTAAACTGATTCAGGCAGCATATGTATTTTTAATTATGTATACTTATTTTTCGTGTATACAGCAGTTTTCCACTATTGAGCCTGAGCGTGTACAGGCCAGTATGTAAGGCCGGTAGCGAAAGTGATCCGGGTAAATTAACTTTTTCGGAAAATACGGTTCTTCCGTTAAAATCAATAATAGCAGCTTCATATTTACCTGCCGTAATGCAGTTTACAATTATTTTGTCGGTGGCTGGAACCGGGTACAACTGTATGTTGTAAGATGAAGTTTCTTCAAGTCCGGTAAAGGGCATTTCAAACAGTTCAGCCAGACTAAAGTTCACAGGATCATTTTGATACGCCGGTTTTCCACTGCTGTAAACTGACAGCCTCAGCAAATCGCTTTCAGGAGCATAAAGCATAAACTGCATGTTGTTCGACTGGTGTGAGTAATCCCGCATCAATTCCCAGTTGCGTTCAGTACCGATCATGGTACCATCGCCAATGTTGTTGTGAATACCATTGTAGCGGTTGCAGAAATTCATGGCATTGTTTCGCTTGATTTGGTTGTTGGCAGCATACAGATTATCGCCCGGTATGCTGTCAGGAAAATCGTTGTAGCGGTATGTGTGCGTGGGTGCAGTGGGAGCAATTTCGGCTACCATGGCCACCAGACTATCAATTGAATTGTTGGTACCCATAGAGGTAATAATGAATGCATCAGCAAATCCGGTGGTTCTTTCATTCAATGCAGATTTGATGTCCTGTACATTCGCTGCTCCATCATTGTTATAGTCAGGTGATTCGAGTGCTTTGCGGAGGGTCATCCAGATGGGTTCATACAACTTATTGTGTTGCCCGGAGATGTTTGCATCTGACATCATCTGCTGAAATACACTGAAACTGGTATTTACACCCGATAAGGCACTGAGCATTCCGGAATATCCGATCAACAGCCATTTTGTTTCGGTGGGTTCTGATGGAAAGTGCACGATGATGGTGTTATTCCGGTAAAGCACCTGATTCACGGTCCAGTCCATATGTCGTGATACCACTGCCTTGCCGTCGAGGTCAGTCCCGGCCGTGGCGTCGCCCCAGCTCATCAGTGTGGAGCAACCATTGCCTGGCCCTTTTTTGGCCAGCAGGTTCGATACATCCAAAAAACTGTTAGCCAAAACAATATCAGTCTGGTCGAAGGCTTCAGTATTTGAGCCAGCGGCATTCATCCCCTCAATCACGGCCTGCGATTCGGTAAGATATTCATTTGGGATCTGGATATCAGCCCCTGAAGTAATAATTCCTCTGGCTATTGAATAGTATGGGCCAAAAGATGGTTTGATGTAATTTTTAATCAGGTCAGTAATCCGGCTTCCGGTCAGATACCCCAGAGCATATCCGCGTTCGGCATGCGTACCCCATACCTTAACCACCTCAACGCCCATTGTATCCGCATAAATAATTCCATTCACTGACTGTGCTCCGGCAACCAATACCACAGCCATGAAAACCACATTAAGCAACAGTTTTTTCATAAGTGTAAGTTTTTTTGATTCGAATTTTCACCCTTCGGCAAGCTCAGGGCAGGCATCTTCACATCTTCACATTTTCATATTTTCACATTTTCACATTCTCACCCTTCGGTGTTCCGACACCCTTCGACTTGCTCAGGGCAGGTGCTCAACCACCTCAGGGCAGGCATCTTCACATTTTCACATTTTCACCCTTCGGTGTTCCGACACCCTTCGACTTGCTCAGGGCAGGTGCTCAACCACCTCAGGGCAGGCATCTTCACATTTTCACATTCTCATATTTTCACATTTTCACATCTACTTCCCGTCAATAATAATCGGTGCACTCTTTTTGGTATCCATAATAATCAGCTTGGCGTTGGGTGATGTGGCAATGGCTTTAATCATTTCATACTGCAACTGTTTGTCACTCAGTCCGGTACTCAGAATCTTCTGATAGTCTGCTATGCCCTGAGCTTCAACACGTTTGCGTTCGGCTTCCTGTTTTTCTTTTTGCAATACAAAAGTCATTTTCTGGGCTTCCTGTTCCGCATTGATTTTTGATTCAATCGTGGTTTTTACTGATTCAGGCAAGGTAATATTCCTCACAAGCAGTTGTTCAAGCATCAGCCCACGGCTTTTAAAGTCTTTTTCGATGGTATTAAATATTCTTCCCTGAAACTCATCGCGTTTGCTTGAGTACAATGCAACTGCCTCATAATAAACAGCATTGTCGCGAATTTTGGTTCGGCAGATCGGCCTGACGATGGTATTGATATAGTCGGTACCAATATTTTTCAGAATATTGGGTGCTTCGGTGGGCACCACACGGTAAAGAACCGTAAGATCAATCACCACCTCAAGTCCGTCAGCCGAGAGTACGCGTATTGCGTCATCACCGGCTTTACTTCCTTCATCCGTAACACCTGACATGGTGTAGTTCTGTGTCTTGATGTCGAATGTTACTACTTCAACCAATGGGTTGATAAAATTCAAGCCGCTTTCGAGTGTGGTGTTGTTCACTTTACCGAACAGTTTCTGAACGCCAACTTCACCCGGATTAACCTGAACTACAGAGGCTGAAAGTGCCCCGATGACCAATAGTACGATTCCGGCTATTCTGATTGTGGTACTCCATGCTTTGGCAGGAGAGTCAGTGTTGGCCAGTACAAAACCTACTACCAGCACAATGATTCCTAATACAATAAATATCATAATTACTAATTTTTACGGTGAATAATTTTGCGTAAAGTTACAACAAAAGGCAATAAAAGGCAAAAGTATGAAGCAGACAGTAAGTAGGTCCTGTATATCTTGGATTTTGATTTTATTAATTCTTGAATATTCCCCGAATCTTCAAATCTTTTTCCATCTTCACATTTCCATATTTCCATATTTTCACATCCTCACATTTTCATATTTTCAAATCTTCCCCCGTTTTCTCCCAAGCAGCCGCACAATTTCAGCGGGTCCCTGATGCAACGGGCCTTCATTTATTTCAATGCGGGTTTCATAAAACTCAATTATTTCAAGATCTGCAAAATCGTTTTGGATATCTGTTGGTTCATACAGCAGGTCAATGGTTTTAGGGCCTGATTTTGTGTTGCCAAAGTGCTTTTTTGTAAAGGCTTCCAACACCACATATCCACCCGGGCGCAGTAACCCGAGCAAACTACTGAAAATCTGGTTTCTGATTGTTTCAGGCAGGTGAATATATATCAATGCAAGCATGTCAAAGCTTTGCTCAGGGTAATCAGCCGTTTCAAGGTCAAGTATTTTGTAATCGATGCGGAGATTTTGGCTTTTGGCTAGTTTAAGGGCTTTTTGCATGGCTGCTTCACTCTGGTCAAAGGCAAACACGTCGCAGCCCATTGACGCTGCAAATACCGCATTGCGTCCTTCTCCCTCAGCAGGGAGCAGCACACGTGTAGGCTTTAACCGCCGGACTACTTCTTCAAAAAACAAATTGGGTGCAGTTCCATAAATATATTCATCTGTGGCAGCATAACGCTCATTCCAGAGTTCTTTCGACATAGTGTGTATTTTTAACCGTCAAAGATAGTTGAATACTCCGGAGGAAGGGGGGGGGCAACAGGCATTAGGCAACAGGCATTAGGCAATAGGCAATAGGCAAAAGGCAATAGGCAATAGGCAAAAGGTGAACGGTAAAGGGTAAAAGGTAAAAGGTGGATTGACTTGACTCGACCTGAAATTTGGATTTTTCCATAATCCCATAATCCCATTATCTCATTTTCAAATCTTCATATTTTCAAATCTCCACATCTCCACATCCCCACATTTGCATATTGTTCATTTTCTTATCTTTGCTCCATGTCCGATAATCATCTTTCAGTTAGGCTTCTCAAATGGCGAAGCCGTAACATCTCTGAACGCCAATACGTATATCTGCTGAGTTTTGTGGTTGGCATACTCAGCGGACTTGCTGCAGTCTTGCTAAAAAATACCCTGCATTACACGCATCTGCTTATCAATAACGGGTTTGGTTTTATTGGCAATTATTACCTTTATTTTATCACACCCCTGCTGGGCATTTTTCTTACCATCCTCTTTGTAAAATATATTGTTAACGATGATATCTCTCATGGAGTAAGCCGTATACTTTTCTGTATTTCCAAAAAAGGAAGTTTTATCAGGTTGCATAACACCTGGTCGTCAATGGTAGCAAGTACACTAACCATTGCTTTTGGTGGTTCAGTAGGAGCGGAGGCACCCATCGTTCTTACCGGTTCGGCCATTGGTTCAAACCTTGCCCGGTTGGCCCGCGTGAATTACAAGACCATCACGCTGATGATTGGTTGTGGTGCCGCCGGTGCCATTGCCGGAATTTTTAAAGCGCCCATTGCCGGAATGGTGTTTGCTATCGAAGTACTTATGATCGACCTTACGATGGGTTCACTGCTACCGTTGCTCATTTCGGCCGTGACCGCCTCTGTGGTATCGTTTTTCCTGATAGGCCGCAGTGTATTGTTCACCTTCAGCCTCGATTCGCCTTTTACCCTCGACCGTATCCCGTTCTATATCATCCTTGGTGTTTTTACCGGTTTCGTCTCACTATATTTTACAAGGTTTTCTGAAACCACCGAGAACATGATGAAACGAATCGGCAATATCTGGGTTCGTATGCTGGTGGCGGGTCTCGTACTGGGCGGGCTCATTTTTCTGTTTCCCTCGCTGTTTGGCGAAGGCTACGATGCTCTGTTACAAATGCTGAACGGACAGGGCGATGCTATAGTGAACCTCAGTGTTTTTTACAATGTCCAAAACAATCAATGGCTGTTTCTGGGCGTGCTGTTGCTTATCATGTTTTTTAAAGTAATTGCCATGGCTGTTACCAACTCAGGAGGCGGAGTGGGCGGTGTGTTTGCACCTACGCTGTTTATGGGCGGTGTGGCTGGCTTTTTTGCTGCCAGACTTATCAATACAGCTACAGCATTCCGCGTACCCGAAAGCAATTTCGTGCTTGTAGGTATGGCCGGGCTTATGGCCGGTGTGATGCATGCACCCCTTACGGCTATCTTTCTGATTGCCGAAATTACAGGAGGTTATCAGTTGTTTACCCCGCTGATGATCACTGCAACCATCTCTTATATCACCATTCAGTATTTCGAACCACACTCCATTTATACCAAGAAGTTGGCCGAGCGTGGCGAACTCATGACGCACCACAAAGACAAGGCTGTGCTCTCCCTCATGAAAATCGGTGACCTGATAGAGCGTAACTTTAAAACCGTGAGCCCCGGCCAGACCCTCGGCGAATTTGTGAAAGTAGTGGCTCAGTCAGAACGCAATGTGTTTCCGGTACTTGATTCGCAGGGCACCTATCTTGGAGTGGTATTCCTGAATGATGTTCGTCACCTCATCTTTGACCATACCTTGTATGATAAAATTTATGTGCGCGAAATCATGTTCATGCCCGATGTGATGGTATCACCCGATGATTCAATGGAAGAAGTAGCCGGCGTATTTCAGCGCACCCAGCATTACAACCTTCCTGTGATTGATAAAGGCAAATACATCGGTTTTGTGTCGCGTGCCAATGTGTTCTCAAAATACCGCCGCATGCTGAAGGATTTTTCGGAAGATTGAGACAGGATATTTTTATTCGAAAAAAGCAATTTTACGGAACAATTTTCCCCACAAAAATTGCTGCATTGTTATCCAATAGTATCATATCCAGTGAGTCAGTTATCCCATCACCATTGGCATCCGTAGAAATGTAGCCCTGGGCAAAAGTTGAAACATCGTTGTCCATGGGTATCATGTCTCCTGCATCAACAGCGCCATCCTGATTCACATCGCAACCAAAGACCACATATTTGCCCGAAATCAGTTTCAGGTTGCTTCCATAGGCCTGGCCAACTGCTGAACTAAAGTTATAACTGATAGAACCGGCCACAAACGAAACAGGGCTTCCGGCCCAGGTCTCAACACTGTTGCGGTGCTTCACTACAATATAATAACTTGCACCAAACGAACCCTGAAGGGTGAATGATGCTATGCCATTGGTATTCAGACCCACGATATACGGGCCTGCAGCTATCGTGTAGGGTGAATTTGAATTATGCAGTTCCACAGTGATCTGGTCAGCAATGGTTCCTGGAAACTGGTTGCCTGTTCCATCCTGGGCTTTGTTCAGTGAAGTGCCATTAAACAATCCTTCCAGAAAGACAGTAATATTTATTTTGGTAGGCATATATCCGTGCGGACCTGCCCCGGCTGGTACAATGCCATGGCACACCTCGCATTTGCGCAGGGTTCCTGAAAATCCCTGCAAAGCAATGTTCTGCACATTATCATTGGGTTGTTCAGTGGGCTGAATGGCATGGGGCGAACCATGGCAGGCACTGCAATATAAACCCCCATGCCCGCGTGATTGTTTAAACAGTTTCCCCGGTTCTTCAGCATGATTTGCCCCATGACAACTTGTGGCACCGCATGAAGGTTCCTGCATCCATGGCTGACGCCCGTTTTCAATGGATTGTGCCACATTTTCCATACTTCCGTGGCAATCCTGACAAACCATACCCCCGGTGTGCATAATGTCTCTGAAACATTGGGTATTGGGACCCGGATGGCATTTATAGCAATTGCTGGTTACACTTTTATGCTTATCGTGAATAATAAAAGAAAAAGATGGTACTCCGGCATGTCCGGGCATACCAAGCGCATTATCTGAATGGCAGTTGGCACACAGAATAGGCGTGGCCGTGGGATCAAAGCCACCCTCATTCGGATGTGAATTCAGAATGGACTGCTCGCTGCTATGGCAGCCGCTGCTTACACAGCTCAGTTCATTCGAAACGGGAACAACGGCTTGTGTGCTGCATAACAAGGTATTGCTGCTGTTATGGGCCTGCACAAGGGCAAGCTGAAAAGGGCTTTCGGTAATCAGGTTATTGTCAGTATAGGGTGTGTTGGGAATGCCATCCACATAAAAAAAGTTTTCAACCGGGGCCATGCTTCCTGTAAGCCCTGCACCTGTAAGTCCGATATTTGGTGGCAATGCAACCCCGAACAATTGCTGGGCATAAGTCCAGAAATTGGTTTTACCCACCGAATAGGTATTGCCGGGTATTGAATACTGAACACTGATGCCGGTAGTAACTACCTGTGGCAGGGTAGTAGCCGTCCCTTTTTTAATAACTTGTGCTTTAAGGTTATTATACGGCGGCAATACCGCGAGTTTCGAAAAGTCTTTGTTTGAACAATGCATTCCCAGGTCATTCCAACTCAGAATGATATATTCATCAGCACCTACACCGGCAAATACAAAGGGGAATAATATGATTGCAATCAGAATCGGCCATCTTTTTTTCATGATCACTTCGTGTTTATATACAAAGGTACAAGCGAACCGAGGGGAAGTTCACACCGATTTCCGAATTCAGCGTATAAGTTGCTAATATAGAGCGTATCTAAATAGTGAAACTCATGGGCACAACTGGTTATTCGTGAGAGATACCAATGTTTTTGGCAAATTTCATGGCCATTTTTCCGACTTGTGAATTGAATGGCTGAACAAAATATTTGTAATACTCCCGAAGCAGGATAAGGGATTTTTTGGAGTTTCCGTTTTGTTGAAATACTTTGTGGTAACTAAAACAATGGGATTACTATTTTTGTACCATGGCAGATGTACACGCTAAGGATACCCGCATTTACAATATGAGCCTGTTGAGGGCAGGGTTACAATAACAGGAATGCAGATGAAATTGACGGAAAAGGAAGTGCTTATATGAAAAACAAAAAGCGGCCGCCACATGGCAACCGTTTAAATGGCCGGAAAGTTGGGAAATCGTAAATCAGGAGGAATCGAATATTAATTTACTTTAATAATTTTTATTCTGCAGATAATTCCCGAACCTGAATCTTTAAGAATATGAATACTATGATGGTTTACTATTTTAGGTCTGATTACATAAAACCACTAAATTAGAAATTTACCTGATAATGCTTTACTTGAAATATCATCAACCTGATTTCTGTCAAAGTGCAGCAATTACATCCCGTAACTCTTTCTTTGAAATTTTAAGTTTAAACTCAAGCATCCTGTAAACACCATCATCAACACCCAATCTTTGTTGGAAATCGGCTTCGTTTAGTTGCGGATATTTTTTTTTGAGTTTGTTCTTTAGTTCATTCAGATCACCATGATTGAAAATTAAGCCCATCTTATTTAGCAAATTAAGTATAATCGATACAAAGGTGAGGACATTTTAAACAAAAAATGTTATATAATTATTTTTATTCGTTACATAATTCACACATTCACTGATGAGCTTCAGGTGAAATAAAGCAATATTGGGTTCAGGCAAATTTTTATCTTTACCAAAAGTTTTGGTTATGAAAATGTTTTGGGCATACTGCAGGCTTGGCCTGGAAATATTTATCCGGCAAAAAAGCCGTAACCGAAAAATTTTCAATCAGTTATTGCTGAATAATTTCACAATTGATGCGGCCTTAAGCAGCAGAATCAGGCTATATACCTTACAAAGTACCATCACCAACTTAATGTTTTCAGTGTTGCGTGGGTACCGGCCGTCAAAAGATGAAACTGCCTGCGGACTGCTCCTGGGGGCTGTAACTCCTGTTTATGATGATCTTATGGATAATTACCATCTAAGCCATAACGATTTGCATAAGGAGCTTTATGTAAACAACCCTGAACTCTACAATCTGGTTGACCTCTGCCAATGGCTGGATGTGCAAATCAGGGAACGTATAACCCTTCGGGAAGAATATGATTACTATTTCAAAAAAACAATTGCAGCTCAGGAAGATAGCCTCATTCAAATTCAGTGTAAGCCCATTTCTGTAAACGATTTGCATGCAATTACCAATAATAAGGGTGGATATGCCACACTGCTTTACCGGTGCGTGTTACATCATAAAATGATTCCCGGTGAAGAAGCAGCTATTTTTGCCTTTGGTAGTTTTTACCAGTACCTGAACGACCTGTTTGACGCATGGAAGGACACGCAGGCAGGCAGCATAACACTCATCACACAATGCGGTGATCCCACAAAATTAAGAGCAGAATATGCACAAAAACTGCGTACCGTTATTTCAGCCTTTGCTGCACTTAACTACCCGAAGCCAAATAAAGATCTGATGCTTAGGCTTATCCTAACAATGGTTTCACAAGGTTTTGTGTGTATCGGGCAATTTGAAGACCTTTATAAAAAATATGGCCATTTTAACACAAAAGCCTTTACACGTAAGGAACTCGTATGTGATATGGATACGATGAAAAACCTTTATCAAAGCTATCGTATTTCCTGTAAATGGTACAAAGACGTGGTGCGCAAGGAATTGAATGACAAATAAAGACTATTCTAAAGCAATATCAAATAATTACCAGACCGCAGCAAACTTACTGATTGATAATATACAACTAACCCGATTTACCTTTCCCGCCTGTTACTGAACCACTATTTTCTTGGCAGCCATCTTTTCTGAATCACTATTCAGCAAGAGTATGTATATGCCGGCGGCGTATTGCTCAACCGGAATACTGAAGTCAAAACGCCCATCAAATGAGGTGATTGCTGTTTGATAAACTATCCTTCCGCTTAAATCTGAAAATCTGATATTTAAGTGTTTTACGCCCTGATCTGAAACACTGATAATTAGGTTGTCATTGGAAGGATTACTTACTTTAAGGTAGTCAAATACTGCCTGTTGTGGAATGTCAAGGCTTTTATCTACCAGTAATTTCATGGTAACCGGAAGGTGGTCAGAATTGTTATACAATGCCTGGAGTACATCTGAGGGAACCGTTGTATTTGCCGGAAGGTCAGTCAGGTTTTTGTTGTAATGCTGGCCATCCTGTCCTACAGCGTGGTAAGTGCCCTGTATATATTTAACTGATTGGGTTCCGTTGATGATATGATCCGAAGCCAGAATAAAATCAAACCTGTCATCCATTCCTCCTGAAGCAAAGCATTCACCACCGGTATGTGTTGATTGTGTATGAATATCCTTAAAGGATGAATTGTTGTTCCAGTTGCCGGGGCTGTTGATGGGATCATTAAATGAATATTGCTGATAAAAGAAATTTGTAAAATTCAGAAATGCCGGCTCCGAGGATGTATAAAGGTTAAAATCACCCATGACCATGAAATTGCCCGGCTGAAAATACTTTTTGTAATAGGCCATGGCATTGGAGGCCATGATACCGCGTTCAGTTTCATCAGACGGACTGCTGCCTGCTTTCAGATGGGCCGTCATACAATGAATAAAAATTGTATCCCCTGAAGATAAATCATTAGACTTATAATACAACTTAAAAATATCAATATCCCTGACATCATTCTGAGCCACATAATGTGCTGATAATCCGAGCTTGTTGCTGTTGTAGTACAGCATATTCACAATATCAGAACTGGCTGTGTTGCTGATGACAGCTTTTTTATAATAATTTATTCCATTAACATTCAAGGTGTTATTGAGTATTCTGGTCTGGTAGGTGGCTGAGGAGGAAATTTCGTTCACCGTAAAAATATCAGGATTGACGTACTGTACAATGGTTTTAATATAATTGTCTTTTAGATTGGGATCATTATTGGTTGAGGTACAATAGCTTGAAAAGACTCCATAATTTAACAGGTTGTACTGCAAAACTGTAAGTGTATCCTGTGAAAAAATATTATTTGCCAAAAGTGCATAAACAAAAAGTAAAGTAATTTTCTTCATGTAATTTATTATCAGTAGGTTCGAATAACGGGCAACAAATATAAGGGTAATTTATTCTGCAATGTGAACACATTAGCGGAAACCTTTAAAAATGGAGTAAGCTAACTTTCAGATTATGGTTTAGGGAAAATGGAAAGAATAACCGCTTCTGCTACCTTCATTCCATCAATGGCTGACGACACGATTCCACCAGCGTAACCGGCTCCTTCACCTGCCGGATATATGCCTGTAATGTTTGACTGAAAGTCATCACCCCGTTTAATCCGTACCGGGCTTGAGCTACGCGATTCTATGGCAGTCAGCAGGGATTCGGCATGATCGAAACCCTGTATTTTTTTTCCGAACTGGGGCAGCGCATCCTGCAGACTTTTAAATACAAAGGGTGGCAGACATTGTGCAAGATGCGATGGCTTAACTCCGGGTTTGTAAGTTGGTTTAACGCTTAAAATTTTTTCTGACCGTCTGTTAGCCAAAAAATCACCTGCCATCTGCACCGGGGCTATGTATCCACCTCCACCAAGGCTATAAGCTTTTCGTTCCCAGGTTCTTTGAAATTCCACGCCTGCAAGCGGATGTGAGTTACCGAAATCACGCGGATTCACATTCACCAGCAAAGCTGCATTGGAATTATAATTGCCCTGATTGTATTCACTCATGCCGTTGGTAACCAGCATATGTGGTTCTGAGGCTGCAGCAACCACAAAACCACCGGGGCACATACAGAATGTATATGCTGTTCGTCCGCCCTGTAAATGTATGGCCATCTTATATTTGGCAGCTCCCAGCGATGGCAGTCCCGCCTGTTTTCCATACTGCCAGCTGTCGATGACAGTTTTAGGGTGCTCAATCCTTACACCCATCGCAAATGATTTCTGTTCAATATTCAGTCCTTTGTGGAAAAGCATTTCGAACGTATCGCGTGCCGAATGACCAATAGCCAGCACAAGATGCGAAACAGGAATCTCATCACCATCAGATAAAATAGCTGAAGCAACCCTGAAGTTGTTGATTCGTATATCACTCAGACGGGTCTCAAATCTGAATTCACCTCCCAGTGATTCAATGGTTTGCCTCAGATTCTTCACAACTCCTCTCAGCTTGTCGGTGCCGATATGTGGTTTGGCATCATAAATAATTTCAGGTGGTGCTCCTGCTTTTACCAACTCCTTAAAAATAAACTGCGATCTGGGATCATTCACCAGAGTGTAAAGTTTGCCATCTGAAAAAGTCCCGGCACCTCCTTCGCCAAACTGCACATTTGAGCCCGGGTTCAGTTTGCCGGTGGCAAAGAACTGTTCAACATCCATCACACGTTCATCAACCCTGCGGCCGCGTTCAATAATCACCGGGCAGAGGCCGGCCTTTGCAAGCAATAAGGCAGCAAACAGGCCACATGGGCCAAATCCGGCCACTACGGGGCGCAACATTCCGGGTACACGCTCAAACTTTGTAACCGGGTACACGAAAGGAATGACCTTCCGTATGCGGTGCTTTGTAACAAAGTGAACCGGTTCAGCAACAGCCTGTTCCGCTTCATTCAATCTTAACAATACACTTTCTTCATCAGCAAGAAATACATCTACAGAATATACAATCTGTACACTGTTTTTCCGGCGCGAATCAATAGCCCTGTTCTGTATCTCCCATGAAATGAGTTCATTGGAATTAATTCCTAAAATTCTGACAATGGCTTTGGGTATATTTCTCCTGTCATCTTCAGGCCCAAGGCTTATTTCTTCTATTCTTATCAATAAATTTCCTCCCTGATTATTGTTTGGTACAGTAACGCTTTATCAGATTATAGGCATTTTTCAGTCCCAGCTCCCCGGCCTGACTGAAATCCTGACATGCCAGTGCGTCCTGTTTCAGATAAATCCTGATCAAAGCACGGTTATAATATGCCTGAGCCAGTTTGTTTTCAAGCTCTATGGCTTTTGAATAATCTTCCAGCGCAGCATTATAATCGGCCATTTTAGCCTTTACATTGCCACGGTTGAAATATGCAAAACTCAGGTCAGGGTTTAATCTGATCGCTTTATTATAGTCATCGAGGGCATCATTGTAATCGGGCAGATCTGAATTTGCAGGTGCTTTGCGGGTCTGGAATGAATTACCAATGCTGATGTTTCCCATCACATCATCGCCTTCATTCAGTTGATCAGCCATTTCGAGTTTAATGTTGGCCCTGTTAAAATAGGCCAGTGTAAATTTGGGATTTATCTGAATTGCCAGATCATAAGCCTTCAGGGCACTGTTGTAGTTTTTTACCATGCCATTCAGGATTCCGGTAAAAAAATGTCCCACAGGATCACTGGGCGAAATTTTAAGCGTACTGTCGAGATTGGTCAGATAGGTGCTGATTTGTTCGGTTGTAAGTGTATTTTCCTGGTTTGTAAGCCCGAACTTCAGTTTATAGTCAACGGTTTTATTAATATCAGCAACTTTCTTGAGCCAGTATTCATTGCGTTTCTGCTCCACATAAACCGAATCATTGTAGAGATAAGTCACAAAAAAGTTTTGCTCAAGGTCAACATATACAGGCTGGTACTGAATCTTTCCATCAACGGCTGAAGAGTTCCTGAAGTCGGCTTCAAACTCAATGGTCTTGCTCAGAAATGCTGAATCAGCATATTTCTTAAATGTTGAGTCATCACTTTTGGCAATGGTTTCTTCAATCATGATGGCTTTGTTTCGATCAGCCATGGCCCCCTTTTCGTCATTCAACTGCCTTTTGGCTTCGGAACGGTTCACCCAGGCCTTCGAAAAATCAGGGAATAATTCAATAGCCCTGCTGTAATCGGCAATGGCGCCTTTATAATCCTTAAGCTGATGTTTTGTAATTCCACGGTTAAAGGCCGCCAGGATATTATCGGGATTAAGCTCTACCACCCTGTTGTAATCAGCAAGTGCCGATTTCAGATCACCCTTTTCGCCATAAAGTATTGCTCTGTTGTACATGGTAAGTGCGTTGTAGGGGTCAAGACTGATAACTTTTGAGAGGTCGGTCAGGGCATCGTCTTTCTTTTCCATTTTTAAATAAGCCATGGCCCGTTGATAATACACAATGGGGTCATCTCCATCCATTTTGAGCGCCTGATTAAAATCTTCAACAGCACCCTGATAATCGGCGGTATCATATTTAAAACCGCCACGCCTGACATAGGCCTCGGTAAAAAAGAAATTCAGCCTGATGGCTTTATCCATGTCTTCAATAGCTCCTTTTGTATCTTTTAATGCATGTTTGGCCATACC
This sequence comes from uncultured Bacteroidales bacterium, assembly GCA_964550695.1. Taxonomy (GTDB): domain Bacteria; phylum Bacteroidota; class Bacteroidia; order Bacteroidales; family TTA-H9; genus CAZKCK01. The sequence continues at coordinate 18,470 of CAZKCK010000029.1, forward strand.
GCGGGCTAAAAAGGCGATGGGTATATCGCTCTGTAACCTGATGGCAGTATCAATATCAGCGAGGGCATTTTTATAATCTTTCAGTTCCAGATGCGTGATTCCTCTGTTTACATGAATTTCGGCATCCAGCGGACTGATTCTGATGGCCTGATTAAAATCATCCATAGCCGTTTTGTAATCATGAAGCCTGTTACGTGTAATGGCGCGGTAATGTAATGCGTTGCTGTACAACGGATGAATTTCAAGGCACTGGTTAAAATCCTGTTCTGCTCCCAGAAAATCACCCAGGCTGTATTTTGCAATACCCCGGTAAAAATAGGGTTCATACATGTCAGGGGCATGCGCAATGACCACATTCAGGTTGTGAATGGCATCAACAAACTTACCTTCTGAGAGGTTATGCATACCCGAAAAAACAAAATGCGGAATGTTAATCTGTGCTTTTGTTGTGGTAAAAGCAAAAACAAGGACCAGTAAAATACCGGAAGCTAAACTTTTAAATGGCATGAATTTAAGCAATAAAATCAGATTTAGTTTTTTCAACAAGACGAATACCAGATATTTCCATGTTCTTGTCAACGGCTTTACACATGTCGTATATGGTAAGCAGGCCGGTACTTACGGCAGTAAGGGCCTCCATCTCAACGCCGGTTTGTCCCAAACATTTTACAACCGATGTAATTTCTACGCCGGTCGTGGTCAGTTGGGCATTCACTTCTACCTTTGTGAGCAGCAGGGGATGACAGAGCGGAATCAGTTCACTTGTGCGCTTAGCCGCCTGAATTCCTGCTATTTCGGCAATGGTAAGCACATCACCTTTCCTGATCTGGTTTTCTCTGATGAGCTGAACAGTTGCCGGAGCAAGCATGATCGTTCCCGTGGCAACTGCCTGACGGAATTGCTCATGTTTGTGGCTTACATCCACCATACGGGCCCGGCCTTGTTCATCGGTATGCGTAAATTGGTCCATTGGGTTTTATATCAGAGTCCAAATGTAGAAAGAATTTGCGAGTTCAACCTTGCCAGGCATTGACACATGAAAACACGGGAAGGTTTAAATCTAAAAATATGTTAAAAAACACCATACTTTATAATTTTCATATAAGTTGGCCGTTTCCAGATCATTCACTATTGCAAATTATCCAAACATTATGTTAGTCAAAAGCATACGCAACAAAAAAACAGCTTTCTCAGCGCTATTATTGATCCTGACTTTTCAGGGATTTTCTCAGCTTTCTGATTTTGATTTATCTAAATACAAAGTTCCTGATTACAGGTACAAGGAACTGAATCTTAATTTCGACCTCTCCGGAAGCAGCTCATACAGAAACACAAACAACAATGCCCTAAATGATACCAGAACAAGTTTTTCAGTCAGAGAGCAAAATTCAGCCGGCTATACGTATTTCAACAATTCCAGAAAAAATCAGCGAATGCTGTTTATGAATGGAACCCTTGATTTTCAAAATCAAAACTCAGCTTTGAATTTCAACGATACTGCTGATACCAAATATCACAGTTCAGCCGGTGGTTTTTTAGTTAATATTTCTGATGACAATAAGTTTTATTACAAACCGGAGCGTTATTTCGGATACACAGCCGGCCTTTACACAAATTCTGCTTTTAATTCTTCAGGCGAAACCATGACCCCCAATTTAATTGACCGTAAATTAACGTCTTACAACGGAGAACACAGGGTTTCGGCCTCGGTGTATACAGGCTGGGGGAGAATAGAGGAAACACGTTATGCCATGTTTGCCGTTTACATGTTGCACGACTTGAAAAACAAAGGATTGCTGAAAATGGAACCCACAGATCAGCAGATACTTGACATTGCTGAAACAATTGGGAAAGTGTTGAATAAGCGTAATTTCGACACCCGTTTAAAACTTATCCGTGAACTGACCGAAGTTGATTCGGTTCTAAAAGCTACCGGACTTATGGATGGCAATAACATCACCTATTTTACCATTTTAAACGACAACTGGCAATATGCCAACAGCCCTTCACGCCCCTCAGGGAGCAGAATTCAGGGGGGATTGACCGGTAGTTATTCCTATCAGATTTCCAAAACAAAAGAAACCAGTCTTATTCCCAACCCTGATTCATTGATTTCTGATGACACACATAAGGAATACGGACCGGGTTACGGAATTGAAGTGGAGATGAATTACGGGAAACCCATCAGCATTCAGTGGCAAAAGGCGGTAAATGCAACTCTCAGGATTGGAAAAACAGATAAAACAGCAAATACTGTTAATTTACTGAACCCTGAAACAACTATTTTTACAGGAACTCCGGCATTGCAGTTTTCGTTAGGATATTCGTTAGGATATTACCCCAATACACGTACTTATTTTATTGCTGGGATTTACGAATCGGCAAGTCTTTCACAGATTAAAACTGACAGTACCAAAACTGAAAATTATTCATCATCCACTTCATGCAAGGCTGATGCATATTATTATCTTTCACCCAGGGTAAGGCTGCAGGGGCAGGCCCAACTGTCATACAATTACTATAATTCCAAAAACCCTGCTGTTTTTTATTCAGTCTCAGGCAACGGTATCAACTTCTCAGTGAGCGGGTCGCTGGTTTACATGATTTTCTGAGATTCCACTCATGTTCCACAATACAAACAAAACCCCGGAGCAATCGCTACCGGGGTTTTTTATGATATTACGGGCTGAATCTTAAATCAGCCAAATTTTGTTCCTTAGATCACGCCCTGATCAATCATGGCATCGGCTACTTTGATAAAGCCGGCAACATTGGCGCCCTTTACATGGTTGATATAGCCATCAGGTTCAGCACCATATTTTACGCAGTTGTCATGAATGCTTACCATGATGTGGCGAAGCCTTTCTTCAACTTCCTGAGCGCTCCAGTTCAGCTTCATACCATTCTGGCTCATTTCGAGGCCTGAAGTGGCCACACCGCCGGCATTGGCAGCTTTGCCGGGTCCAAATAGAATGCGGTTGCTGTGAAATAACAAAACAGCTTCAGGTGTGCAAGGCATATTTGCACCTTCGCATACAGCAATAACGCCGTTCTTGATCAGTGTCTCGGCATCTTTTTCATTGAGTTCATTCTGTGTGGCACAAGGCAGGGCGAGGTCACATTTGATTTCCCATGGAGTGCGGCCTGCAAAAAATTCAACACCATACTTTTCAGCATAGGGTTTAACGATATCGTTATTTGAAGCACGGAGTTCGAGCATATAGTCAATCTTGTCGCCACTGATGCCATCGGGATCATAAATAAATCCATCCGGACCTGACATGGTAACAACCTTGGCACCAAGATGATTGGCTTTTGTGATGGCTCCCCATGCTACATTTCCGAATCCTGATACACAAATGGTTTTTCCATTAAGATCAAGGCCTTTGAGTTTCAGCATTTCATTGGCAAAATAAACACAGCCAAAACCGGTAGCCTCCGGACGGATGAGAGATCCACCCCAGTTACGGCCCTTGCCGGTTAATACACCATTGTGCTGATGGCTGAGTTTCTTCCACCAGCCAAACATAAAGCCGATCTCACGTCCGCCAACACCAATATCACCTGCCGGAACATCGGTTTCAGGACCGATGATCGTCCAAAGTTCGGTCATAAAGGCCTGACAGAAACGCATAATTTCATTGTCTGATTTTCCTTTGGGATTGAAGTCGGAACCACCCTTGGCACCACCCATGGGCAAGGTTGTGAGGCTGTTTTTGAAAATCTGCTCAAATCCCAGGAATTTTAATATGCTGAGGTTCACACTTGGGTGAAATCTGAGGCCACCTTTGTACGGGCCAATGGCATTGTTGAACTGTACCCTGTAGCCCGTATTGGTCTGAATTTCGCCATTGTCGTCAACCCAGGTAACCCTGAACTGAAGCAGACGGTCGGGCTCGGTGATGCGGTCAATAATTTTGTGTGCATCATACTGCGGATTCTCATTTACAAAATCCACGATTGTTTCCAGAACTTCTTTAACGGCCTGGAGAAACTCTTTCTGACCCGGATTTTTCTTCTCGAGGTCATTCATTATTTTTTCAAGGTTCATTTTTGGGAAATTTTAATTATTATACTGATCCTTAATGGTTTAATAAAATAAGTTGTTAATTCATTCACAGTGCAAAATTACTGGTTTAAGTAATCCAAACAAACGATTGCAGAATTAATATAAGGTGACTTTGGAAAATTGTTTCTCAATTGCCGGATTTCTGTTATAAAATGCACATCTTCAGTAGTTAATATCAATATAAATATTATAGTTAGTTTAGCCTTTTGCTTGTAAGTGCAATAAAAATATTCAACAATTTCGCTGTCAACTATTGCGCAGTATTCTGATAATCACGCACTGACAGCAGACTATCGTTTTTATAAATTTTTTCTTTCTGCAGTTTACCATCCGGATACCACCAGCGTTCGGTCCCGTCTTTTTTATTCTGCCTGTAAAAAATCAACCGCCACTTCTTGCCGTTTGGATAATAAGCGTGTTGAAAACCAGTTCCCTGATCAAATTTTCCTTCACCTATCATCTGATTATCTTCATCAAAATATCGCCAGGTCTTCTCAAACAATCCTTTTTTGTAATACCCGATTACCTTGGGATTGCCATTGCCATGAAATTCCTGCCAGGGACCGTTCAGGGTATCGTTCAGGAAGTGCGCTTCCCATATTTTTTTCCCGTACTTGTTATAGGCCACAGCACGACCGGTCTTTAACCCGTTTTTGTAATTTTCTTCAAGCTCCTGCCTGCCGTTAAAATACCATCTGCGCGATATTCCTTCAGGTACATCATTCTTAAAATTCATTTCCTGTTGCAGTTTCCCGTTCGCATGGTAATATTTGGCGATGCCGTCTTTTTTTCCGCTTTTTGTTACGATCTCTGATTTTAGGGTGCCATCGTCATAATACTGCTTATCAGTATGATGGCAGGCACTGAAAAATACTGCAAACAACAGGATTGCAATGGCTTGAATATTTTTATTAATCATATTTTATTGCTTTTACGGGGGTTATTTTCGAAATAACAACTGTAGGAATGATGAGAACGAGTGTACAAATAATAAAAGTGGCGATATTGAGGATGATTATCTGGCTCAGGTGCAAACTTACGGGCACATACTGCATGTAATACGATTCCTGTGGCAGTTTCATAATTTTGTATGTTGATTGCAGATAGCAGATCCCGAGCCCGGCAAGGTTTCCCCAGAACATCCCCTGCAGGATGATATAGGCCGAAACATTCAGGAATATTTTGCGAATGGCCCAGTCACGCGTCCCCATGGCTTTCATGATGCCGATAAAGCTGGTTCTTTCAAGAATTAAAATGAGCAGCGAAGATGTTACCGCCATGATTGAAACCAAAATCATCAGGATCATAATAATCAGCACATTCACATCCTGTAATTCAAGCCAGTCGAATATCTGCGGAAAAAGCTCTTTTACGGTTCGTGCATTCATGTCATATGGGATCGTTTGATAAATGCTTTTACCCGCTTCGTCAATCTTTTCAAAATCACGGATGTAAATTTCATACCCACCGGTTTCTCCGGATCCCCAGCCATTCAGCTTCCTGATTTGCCTGATATCTCCAAAAACGGTTATTTTATCAAACTCCTCAAGACCGGTATTGTAAATAGCCGTTACTTCAAATTTCCGGCCACGGGGCTGTGCTTCGCCTTCAATTACAAAATACATACGCACATCATCACCGGTTTTGATGTTGAGCATGTTGGCAAGTTTACGTGAGATCAGAATTGATTTTGAAGCCGCCGTATCATCAAATATGGGTAAATTTCCTGAATCAAGCCGCTTACCAAAAAACGACCAGTCGAACGTACTGTCAACTCCTTTAAAAACCACCCCCTGAATATCCTGTTTTGTTCGGATTATGCCGGCCTTGGTGGCAAAAGGCTGTATGTGTTTTACATAGGGATTGCTTTGAATGTTTTTTACAAACTCATGATTGTAAGCAATGGGTCTGGTTTCGTACGATTGGTTCAGGTCGTAAGAGGTGATTTGGATATGGGATGCGAATGCGCTTACTTTTTCGCGTATCTCTTCCTGAAAACCCATCAGCACAGCCAGCGAAACTATCATTACAGCAGTTCCAAGACTTACACTGATGACTGCTATCCGCACGGGTGGCCGCGAAAGGCTGCCCTTACCGGTTTTGATGATGTGGCGCGAAATAAAGAATTCAAAATTCAAGGGCATGGAATTATATCAGCAAAATTATTAATTTTGGGCAAAGCTTCTACGTATGGATATAGATATCTTATGGATTATTCTTGGGGCAATTTTACTAATTCTCGGAATCATAGGCAGTTTTGCTCCTGTACTGCCCGGCCCGCCACTCTCATACGCGGCCCTGCTCATGCTGATGCTCACTGATAAAGCTCCGTTTACCACACGGTTTCTGGTGATCTGGGCCATAGTGGCTATGGTCATAATAGTGCTCGATTATGTGATTCCTGCCATTGGTACAAAAAAGTTCGGCGGTACAAAATACGGACAGTGGGGGAGTATAGCCGGTGTGGTGATCGGTATTTTTCTGGGACCACCGGGCATCATCGCGGGCCCTTTTTTGGGTGCTATCCTGGGTGAACTGATTGGCGGAAAAGATATGAACTTCGCCATCAAGTCGGGGATTGGTTCTTTCCTGGGCTTTCTGGCAGGCACGTTTATCAAACTCGTGTATGCCCTCGTGATGGTTTACTTTTTTATTGCATCATTTTTCTGATAATAATAATGGTTCCCGGCATTCGTCATTCAAGTCTTAAATATTCCTCAAACATCAACTGCAAATAAGCCTTCCCGCGGTTAAGTATCTTTTTATCCCTTTGCGGAGGTATGTTTTCTTTTTTGAATACTATCTGCTGCCTTTCATGATCAAATACAATGGTTTGTTCGGTTGTGACCAGCCCAAATCCGTTGTCGAAAGTATAAAAAGCATAGCCGGTGTGGCATGTATCCATTAAGTTCTTACTCCGGGAAAATGAACCGTTGTTTATTTCAAGCTGGGCCAGCAGGGTGGCTGACAGATCAACCTGAGAACCAATATGGTCAACTGTTTTCCCTTTCCATCCCGTTTTCAGGGCTCCGCCAATGATTAACAAAGGGATATGATGCCTTTCCGCTTCATATTTCTGACGCTTCAGGGGATAATAATGCGCATGGTCAGAAGTAATGATGAAAATTGTACCGGCATACCACGGGGTTTTCATTACTTGGCGGATGTAGGAAAAGATACAGCTATCAGTGTAATGAACCGTGTTATGGTAACCGGCAAATTCACGGTTTCCGCCAAAGGTTTTGGTCACCGGTGCATCAAAGGGCTCATGACTGGTACTCGTCATAATAATTGAAAAGAAAGGCTGTTTATCTGACCCTGCCTCCGTTAAATGGCACTGAAAAAGCTCCTCATCCAGTGAACCCCATTCCGTAAATTTTTGCCAGGGACGTGCATTACGATCAAGTATTTTGGTAAACGAGGAGGTAGTCAAATAGGCTCTGGTATTGGCATAATCAGTATTACCCGAATAGTAATAATTGCACGAATAACCCTGCTCAGAAAGTATCCTCGCCAGATTAGGCAATTTTTTGAACTTACCAAACTCCCGCATGATGGTGACCGTGGGTTGGGCCGGAAAACCACTCAGATATGAGATTAATCCCTGCTCAGTGCGAAATCCGGTAGCATAAAAGTTGTTGAACAATAAGCCTTCATGGGTCAGACTATCCAGTCCGGGCATGATGGATTCTTTTCCGCCCAACGACATCATGTTTTCGGCACTTACACTTTCCATTAAAACCAATACAATATTGGGCCGTCTTGTATTAAAGATCTGAATTGGATTGCTGCAGGTGGTGGTTTGCATTTCGTTTACAATATCCAGGGCTTGCTGCGTACTAAAATAGCGGTATGGATTTTCCTGTTTTTTGGCTCTGATCAATACATCCATCGCATTCCATGTTCCGTTTAACGCCGCATAATTCAGGAACATATGCCGTGAATAATAGATGGAATTCTTGCTTAGCGGATATTTCTGAAACCCACCCCGCATGAGTACCGGCAAGGATGCTATCAGCAATATGCCTCCCGTAACAGTGATCCATGTCCGCGTTTTTTCTGGTAAACCCACCTTTACCCATTTCAGATATATGCCAAAAGCCAGAGCGAGTTTTGTCAGAAATAGCATCATAAAGATCCAGACCGGCACTGCATTGAATGATTTGAGGGCCTCACCCGGTGAAAGTGCATATGAAAAGGCTTTTGCATTCAGTTTGCTTCCCCACATTGCATATAAACCCGTATCCAGTAAGCCGGTAATCAGCACTACCACAATAAAAACACATGTTAAAATGTTGGACAACCGTATCCAGATTTTTTTCAGTGCAAAGAGGTTGATGAAGGTGAATAAAAGTGGCAATACAGACAGGTATACCGAAGCGGAGAGGTCCATACGCAGCCCGTACCAGTACGAGAGTATAGCATCAGAATGTGATACTTCAGCAAGTCCGGAAAAATTGTATGCCAGAAAAACCGTTCGCTGTACAGCGAAAAGAATAAGCCAGAAAAGAAAAAGTTTTGACGTATATTTCAGTAATTCCTTCATGTTTCTATTACGATTTCACAAAAATAAGTAATAAGTATGCACCTGATCTGATTACCGAAAGTTCAGTGATTAAAGGCGTGTGGTCAGTAAACCAAAAACTAATAGCCATTTCCCCATTTGTCAGCTCTTCTTGTACCTAAAAGTTTGTAATTTTTTAATTCAATCGCCTTAACTACTTTTTCCCTGTTTTTGTAAAGGGATTTATGTTCGTAATTGTACAATCCAAGCGCTGTATAAAAAAACAGGCATGAAACCAATGCAAAAACCATCAGATTTTTCCAGTATTTATAGTTTTTTATGAGCCATTCATGGCAATAGAATGAATAGTATACCACCAGCGGAAAAACGATAAAGAATGTATGTGATGAAGGTCCTTTGACCGAAAAAAAGAAACTCAGGAAAACCAACAGATACACGGTCAGCGTAAGAAATTTGATTTTTCGCCATTCACCGGTTTCTTTATTTTTAAAAAACACAAATATAAAAGCACCTACCATCAAAAAACCGAATACCAAAAGGTATAGGGTAAATGGAACTGCCCAGATATAGGATTTAATAATATCAAACCTTTGCGAAGCTGTGCATCCGAGTATATATGGAACTTCAAATGAGGCAAATGAGAGAAATCTGAATAGAATTGTAAAGGCATTTTTGAAGTTACCGATGTTAAAAACAACATTGGAGGCCATACTTTTGTAGCTGTCAGCATACAAAAATGTGGGTATAAGCGTCAGAATTCCGATAGCAAATCCACAAACAAAGAAACATGCATAATTCAGTTTAATCCTAATCGATTGTTCTGATTTCCATTCGAAGTACAACACCAATGCAATAAGGGGTAGCAGCAATATGTATGAGAGGTGTAATTGCATGATAAGGCCCGGTGTAATTCCCAATATAAAATAGGCTAAGTTTCCGGAAATCAACCGTGTCTTATAAATTGGTAATAATTCAATGAGCGCAATAAAAAACGGGACAGAAAAAACAAGCACATAAGTAGGGTTTACCACCCTTGTTCCATAATCCACCGACCATGTTAATACCATTATCCACGACACAACGAGCCAGCGCGGCAGGGTGGTTATTCTCAGGGAGATGTAAAAGGCAAAAGCCAGCAGACTCACAAAAGTCATGATATTAAGCAGCACACAAGGTGCTTCGGGAACGGGTAAAAGGTAAAACCCTGCCGAAACCAGTAATCCCTGAAGGGCTCCGGGTATTTGGGTGCTGGTGTAAACTATGTCAGGTCCGAAAAATGGCCATGTATTCGTTGTATATGATTTTAAACCGATTAAATATATCTGGATTTCGTCATCAAACCAGAATTCAGCGCATAACCCATAGATAAGCCTCAGCAGAAACAGAACAACAATCAGCCCTGAGAATAGTATTTTTGGTTTCATACAAGATTTGTAAAATTCATTCAACCTGAAGCAGACAAGGGAGTTTTACCCCTGCGACCTATTAAAAGCACATGATTGTTCCCTGCCGGCTGCTTTGACGTGTACCGAAACAAAAATACAAATTTTACGGATGTATAAAGTACTTAAGGGAGAATAAACCCGGGAGGCCGGATACCAGTGTTCCTGCTTTCGTGTGGTTACACGCAGCGGTCAGCCTTAAAGGCCTCTGACTATTATTGTTTTTTTAGATCAAATTTCCGCTCCCATTCATAGTAATCATTAGAACCCCTGTTATTAAATTCAATATAGAGCTCTTTCCCATCCTGGCTTAGTTGTAAATCTTCAATGTCATATAAATCAATACATTCATATACAGGAAATTCTCCATAATTATAACTTGTCCATCCTATCCAGGCTACTCCAAAACCCTTGTTGTTAATTACCTCAAATAATTCAAGTCTTTGGCACGGTACATCACCAGGTATTCCACAACTGTCGAGTTGTCCGTTTAGGTAAAAATCCAATCGCTCACAATTGAAAACACCTTTTTCACAATATGGATTAAAGCTATAAAAATCAGCAGTTCCATAATAATGCCCGGTACTATCAATATAAAGATCAACCCCCCATTCTCCATTGCCCTGGCGCCGGGTGCCGGTTCCTTTCCAATGTCCTGTAATTTTCTTACTTAATGAGCCTTCGTTTTCAAAAACATTCACTTCCTTTAAGGTTGTTATGCTTTTATTATCATCATACCCAATTTTGACCTTAATAATAAAATATCCGTTACTTTCAGGCATCCAGTAAACTGAAGAAGAATCCTTGAAATCTTCTTTTATCACTGTCCCTTGTGAATTTTCGATGCTCCATTTATAATAATCGGCTTTTATGCGACTTCCATCAATATCTACATATTCTTCAACACTGATTTTTAATTGTTCTGCTACATATATGGTCTCATTCTGAATTAAAATGGTTGGAGCCGTAATGTTTATTGACTTTTCACATCCGGTTAAAGTTACTATTAGTAAAAGTAACATCAATTTCTTATTCATAATTTATGTGTTTTAAACAACCTGATTGTTTTAAGTGGTTTAGAGTTTCGTGTATTTTGTCATGCAGGCTTCATCGCATGGGTAGTAAATGATCAGAACCGAATCCTCTTTTCGAAACCGGATCTTCATGGGTAAATTCTGACAATCAGGAGAATTTATGGTAGAATCTGAAAGTGAATAGGTACCCGACGCCGGAATATCAGACTCAATTGACATATCACATATTGATCCGTTTGAAGTTACAGTTCCATCTGTATGAAATTCCATAATTTTCTCACTTGTTACACGCTGAAAAGTGCCGCTTCCATCACCGGGGTCTGCTAAAACTTCAATTAACTTCCATTTACCTATTAAATCAGGATTATTATTGTCATCACTTTTATTACAGGCCATTATAACTACAAATGAAAACAATACCACAAAAACCTTTTTCATATGCTTAATTTTAAAAATTTCTACGGGCAATTTTAATAATACTATTTTTTTTTGGGTGGAAGTTATTACAAGTAGCTGATTGCGTTGTGCTCAGGTGTCAGTCAAAATGAATGCCTGTGCCGGCGACGAAGGGTCAAATATTGTCCATACCTGCCGGTTGTCATTGCCTCTCAGCGAGCACCGCTTTTTTCTTC
>CAZKCK010000030.1:0-16013 GCA_964550695.1 uncultured Bacteroidales bacterium
TTTACAAAAACAAGAACTCGAATATCAGGTACAGATTCGTAAGGCAGATTCATTAAATACAGCCGGCCAGCTGGAAATTGCTGTTGAAGGTTATAAAAAATCGCTGGAAATCAAACCCGAAGAGGCATATCCAAAAACAAAGATTGCAGAACTTGGTGCAATTATACTTGAAAAGAAAGATAAAGAAGCTCAGTTTAAAAAATACACAACTGATGCTGAGAATTTTACAAAAGAAGGCAAATTATCAGAAGCCGTAAACGCTTATAAAAGTGCTCTTTCTATTAAGCCAAATAATGATGAGGTAAAGGCAAAAATTACTTTGCTGGAAGCCGAAATCCAAAAAATAGCTCAGGCTGAGTTTGCATACAATGCTGCAATTGTTAAGGCAGAGGCATTTGTAAAAGCAGGTCAGTTAAAAGAAGCACTCCTATCTTACGAAAATGCGATAACAATTAAAACAAAAGATCAGGCGGCCACTTTGAAAGCTGATGGTATCAGGAAGGAAATTAAAAACGCTGAAGAACTTGAAGCTGCTTATAAACAGCAAATTATAGTTGCAGACAGTGCATTTGAAACCAGCGATTATCAGAAAGCTACATTATATTATAGCAAGGCTCAGGAAATAAAACCAAAAGAGATCTATCCTTCAGAGCGAATCAAAGAAATTAATAAAATACTGGCCAACAAACAGTTAATTGAAAGCAAATACAATACAGCTATGTTAAAAGCAGATAGCTGCTTCAAAACCAGATTGTACGATGAATCCTTATCGCAATATTTAACAGCATCCAGATTAAAACCATCTGAAAATAGTCCAAAAGAGCGGATTGAAGCTTTAAATCAATTACTTACCAGACCGAAAGAAGTTGAAGGAATAACCTATGAAAAAGCTATTACAGCGGCAGAAGCGGCATTCAATAGGAAAGAAATGGACAAGGCTTTTGATAATTACCTGATAGCCCTGCATCTGGAACCACATCAAACAGAACCTGCGATGAAGGTTAATTCAATTATTGAAGAAGTTTCAAGCGATACTGTTGTGAAAATCCTGAGTAAACCAATGATTTTAAAGGCAGGAACCAATATAACACTAAATTTTGAAATGCTCTCAGGCATGTCAAAAGTAAAAAACTATCTCATTATCAAACTCATTGAACCAGCTAAAGAAGATGCTAAAATTGTAGTAAATTTCGGAAAGACCAAGAATGTGACTGGAGGACTGGTCATGCGGGTACTGGGGAAGGAAAAAATTACAACTTATATTGGATTTCTCTCTGGCCAGGGTGCCTGGAAAGACAACATCAATAACTTTTTTACCTTACTGGCTGAGAGGGGTGATATAAACATAAAGGAAATTTACATAAGTACAATTAAATAATTTTATGCTTGTTTTGCTTTACATGATTACACCAATTTTGAGCATATAAAAATCATATATATAGCATTATATTTCATATCATATATTATAACACAACGGATATCAAGTCAGTAAGAAATATACGCTAAGATTCAAAGAATTGAAGTAATCTGATTATTTAGACTAAATTAAAACTTTTGAGGTATTAAAACAATCCAAAATTGCGAAATTGCATCATTTCAATAAGTTATATTAAAAATCGACTTTCTATATAACTCAAAAAAAGTAAAAAAACAAGTGATTTAATTTTTTTTTTTAACAATTTTACGAACAACTTTGTTAAATAATAATTGGGATTTCTCTTACCATTTTATTTGAAGTAAAATTACTGAACCTTATAACAATAGGCTCTGCTATCAAAATGAAAAGCCAAGTCACTACACTAATGGATCACAAAACTATTTGGAATAACTGCCTGAGGATCATCGAGGACAATATTAACCCTTCGAGTTTCAAAACCTGGTTCAATCCGATCGAACCATTGAAACTCGAGAATAATATTTTAACAATTCAGGTTCCAAGTCAATTTTTTTATGAATGGCTTGAAGAACATTATGTAGCTTTGCTCAAGAAAACTATTAAAAAAGAACTGGGTCAGGATGGTCGGCTGGAGTATAGCATAATAATGGATAATTCATACCAGAATGCCACACCCTATGCCATCAGGATTCCTTCTTCGAACAAAAAAGCCACTGCAAATCCAACTGTATCGATGCCTCTTAACATTAACAGAGACGGAGCTTCAAAAGATATCCCGAATCCTTTTGTGATTCCCGGGCTGAAAAAAATACAGATACAATCGCAGTTAATTGAAACTTACAATTTTGAAAATTTTATTGAAGGTGATTGCAACCGCCTCGCCCGTTCTGCAGGTTACGCCATTTCAGAAAATCCTGGTAAAACCGCATTCAACCCATTCTTTATATATAGTAATGTAGGACTTGGGAAAACCCACCTTTCACATGCCATAGGTTTACAGGCTAAAAATAACTTTCCCGAAAAAACCGCACTCTATGTAACTGCTGAGCAGTTCATGCATCAGTTTACTGACGCCATCAGAAACAGTACCCAAAATGATTTTGTCAATTTTTATCAGATGATTGATATTCTGATTGTTGATGATATTCAATTTTTGGGAGGCAAACAAAAAACACAGGATGTTTTTTTCCATATCTTCAACCATTTACATCAAAGGAGCAAACAAATTATCATCACTTCCGATAAAGCACCTGTTGAACTGGCCGGAGTTGAACAACGCCTGTTGTCGAGATTTAAGTGGGGGTTGGCTGCTGATTTGCAAGTACCTGATTTAGAAACCAGAATCGCTATCCTCGAAAGAAAAATATACAACGATGGCATTGAAGTTCCGCATGATGTAATTGAATATCTGGCATATAGCATTAATAGCAATACCCGTGAACTTGAAGGAGCTTTAATCTCGATACTGGCACAATCTTCTCTCAATAAAAAGGCGATTACACTTGATCTGGCGCGCAGGATGATTGATAAGTTTGTGATTAACACCACAAAAGAGATTTCAATCGACTATATTCAAAAGGTAATATGTGATTACTTTAATATTTCAGTTGACTCGCTAAACAGCAAAACCCGTAAAAGAGAAATTGTTCAGGCCAGGCAACTCACCATGTATTTCTCAAAAGAACATACAAAAGCCTCATTGGCCACAATCGGGTTGCATTGCGGCAATAAGGATCATGCAACAGTGCTGCATGCCTGCAAAACCGTCAGCAATCTGATTGAGACCGATAAAAATTTCAGAAACTATTATACTGAACTGCAAAAGAAAATAAAATTGTAATTCATTAAACACAGAATAACAATAACTTACAAAAGGCGGCTATCTTTCAGCCGCTTTTGTTATACTTGTTAAATCCTGAAACACTTTAATATCTATCAAATTACCATAAAGCAATGAAGAAAATTCTGATGGTTTGCATGGGCAATATTTGCCGCTCGCCGATGGCTGAAGGTATCATGCGGCAAAAAATTGCTGATTACAACCTGGATGCTGTAGTAGATTCAGCCGGCACTATATCATTTCATGCCGGTGAAAATCCGGATGAAAGGGCGATTTCAACTGCTAAAAAACATCATATTGACATCAGCCGACTGGTAGCCAGACAGTTTAAGCAAAGTGACTTTACGGAGTTTGATTATATTTTTGTGATGGACCGGACAAATCTTAATGATATACTCCGAAATATAACCAATGATGACTATCGCCGCAAGGTCAGGCTGATTATGAATAGTGTATTTTCGGATCAAAATATCGAAGTGCCTGATCCATATTATGGTGGAAATAACGGTTTTGAAAAAGTTTTTACCATGCTTGACAGAGCTTGTAATGAAATTGCTCTTTCAATAAAGCGGGATGGCCTTTTGTAGGATAAAATTCTTTTTACCTTTACAACTGAAATTTCATATCCAACAAGTAATATGCTACTAGACAAAATACCGGAATTATCTGACATTGAATCAGCTGCTGACAGAATTCGTCAATATATTCACAATACCCCGATTCTGACCTGCCAGAATTTAAATGAATCTACCGGAGTAAAACTTTTCTTTAAGTGTGAAAATTTCCAGAAAGCCGGTGCATTTAAATCACGGGGAGCATGCAATGCCGTTTTTTCTCTTGATGAAGATGAAATATGTGACGGTGTTGCTACACATTCTTCCGGCAATCACGCTCAGGCACTTGCACGTGCAGCCATGCTGCGGAATGTGAAATCATATATCGTGATGCCCAAAAATGCGCCGCATGTAAAGGTTGCTGCAGTAAAAGGCTATTTGGGTGAAATCACCTTTTGCGAATCCAATCTCCAATCGCGTGAAGAAACACTGAAGTCAGTAATTTTCGAAACAGGTGCATTTGAAATTCATCCTTACAATAATTATAGTATCATTTCAGGACAGGCTACTGCAACACTTGAAATTTTTAAGCATGGAGAAGAACCCGATGTTATCATTGCCCCGATTGGCGGAGGAGGGTTGTTAAGTGGTACTGCTCTGGCAAGTAGCTATTTATTCAAAAAAACGAAAGTTATCGGAGCCGAGCCTTTGAATGCGGATGATGCATACCGATCATTGCATGAAGGCAAAATCCTTCCATCCATACATCCCAAAACAATAGCAGATGGATTGCTTACTTCGCTGGGTTCCAAAACATTCCCGCTTATCAGAGAATATGTTCATTCAATCATAACTGTTCAGGAAGAAAGCATTATCAAAGCCATGCGATTGATTTGGGAACGCATGAAAATAATTGTAGAACCTTCAGCAGCAGTTGCTTTGGCTGCCATTCTTGAACAAAAAAAGAATTTTGCCGGCCAAAAAGTTGTGATAATTTTATCGGGCGGAAACATTGATCTTGACAAAATCCCATGGATTCAACAAACACATACACTATGACCAGTACATACGGTACACTTTTTTTAATCCCCTCCCCTCTTGCCCAAAATACAACTGATGAGGTACTTACCCAAGGGCATCAGCAAATATTGACTAATCTCAGGCATTTTATAGTTGAAGAAATCAGAACCGTTCGCAGGTTTTTAAGAAAATGTGACCCAACTTTCCCGATCGATGAAAGCACTTTTCTAACACTGAATGAGCATACCAGGCCAGAGCAACTCACTGAATTTATAAAACCACTGTTGAACGGACATGATATGGGCCTGGTAAGTGAAGCCGGGATGCCGTGTATTGCCGATCCGGGAGCTGACATTGTGAGACTTGCGCACGAAAAAGGGATTAAGGTTGTACCATTTACGGGGCCATCATCCATATTTCTGGCACTGGCTGCAAGTGGCTTCAATGGTCAGAGTTTTGTTTTTCATGGATATTTACCGGTTGACAAGAATATCAGAACTTTGAAAATTAAAGAAATAGAGAAACAAATTTATACAAGAAACCAGACTCAGATTTTTATCGAAACTCCGTACAGAAATCATCAACTGTATGATGCCATTTTAAGTAGTTGCCAGAATGACACCATGTTATGTATTGCCAGAGACCTTACCTCGACGGATGAATGGATAAAAACACTGCGCATAAATGACTGGAAAAAACAATCACCGGGGTTACACAAACATCAGGTTGTATTCCTTCTTTACAAATAGCGAATGTTAAAATACTGTTATCCAATAGTTTAAAACTATTTCGGCCAATTTTTATTTTTTGTATATTTGCAGATTATTTCCAATAACTTCCTTTGTTCATATTATGGACAGGAAAGAAATTCGAACTGTTTATATTAACACCATTCAATGAGAATATTACAGGAAAAACTTTCGAAATACGACATTCCGCAGAAAGTTCAGCAAATGGGCGTATACCCCTATTTCAGGGTAATTGAATCAGAACAGGATACGAAGGTCATTATCAATGGCAAAGAAGTATTGATGTTTGGGTCAAACAGCTATCTGGGTCTGACCAACCATCCCAAAATCAAGGAAGCTGCAAAAGCGGCTATTGATAAATATGGTTCCGGATGCGCGGGTTCAAGATTTTTAAATGGAACGCTTGATATTCACATTCAGCTTGAAGAAAAATTAGCCAAATACGTTAATAAAGACGCAACACTTGTTTACAGTGCCGGATTTCTGGTTAACATCGGCGTTATTTCTGCAATTACAGGTCGTGATGACTACATTATTCTGGATGAACTTGACCATGCTTCGATTATTGAAGGAAGAAGGCTTTCATTTTCACAGGCTTTCAAATACAAACACAACGACATGGCTTCACTTGAAAAAGTTCTGAAGCAATGCAAACCCGATAAAATCAAGCTCATTGTGATAGACGGGATTTTCAGCATGGAGGGCGATATCGTCAAACTCCCTGAAATTGTTAAACTTGCCCGTCAGTACAATGCAACAATTATGGTTGATGATGCCCATTCACTGGGTGTGATTGGCCATAATGGTTCAGGAACAGCCAGCCATTTTGGTCTGAGTGATGAAGTTGACCTGATTATGGGAACTTTTAGCAAGAGCCTTGCTTCGATTGGTGGTTTTATCGCATCAGATTTTGATACTATTAATTATTTAAAACATAACAGCCGTTCACTCATTTTCAGTGCCAGTATTGCCCCCGCCGCTGCCGGAAGTGTAATTGCAGCGCTCGATATTATTCAGAACGAACCTGAACATATCAAAAACCTTTGGGACAATACGAATTATGCACTCAAAAACTTCAAACAACTTGGATTTGACACCGGTGCTTCAGAAACACCCATCATCCCATTGTTTGTACGCGACGATTCCAAAACATTTATGTTCACAAAAATGCTGCTGAATGAAGGTGTTTTCGTGAATCCGGTTGTTTCGCCGGCTGTACCAAGTGATTCCTCACTCATCAGGTTTTCGTTGATGGCGAATCACACACGTGTACAGATTGACAAAGCTATTGATACTTGTTATAAAGTTGCAAAACAACTACATATTTTATAAGTAGCCATCGTTAAAACAACTACCCATGGGCATTGAAATTAAAGAAGTTGTAACCAAAAAAGATCTGAAGCAATTTGTAAAATTCCCTAACGATCTGTATCGCGGGCATCCCGGCTTTGTTCCACAGATACTGTCGGAGGAAATAAAGTTATTTTCAGTCGAAACAAACCCTGCTTTGGTTAACTGTTCTACAAAATATTGGCTCGCATATAAAGATAATCAGGTTGCCGGTCGTATTGCAGGCATCATCAACAACGCGTTTATTGAAAAATGGGCTAAACATTATGCGCGTTTTGGTTGGTTTGATGTAATTGAAGACGAAGAAGTTGCCAGGCTTTTATTCGAAACTGTTGAAAAATGGGCCATTGATAACGGGATGGAAGCCATCAACGGACCTTTGGGATTTACTGATTTTGACCCTGAAGGCCTTCTGGTTGAAGGATTTAATGAAAAGGCAACGATTATTGAAAGATATAATCATGCTTATTATCCCGAATATCTCGACAACTTTGGCTATACAAAAGATGCTGATTGGCTGGAATTTAAGATTACAGTTCCTGAGAAAATGCCGGAACACATCAAAAGGGTTTCAGATTATGTGATCAAAAGAAACAATTTTAAAGTATTGCATTTCAACAAGGTAAGTGAAGTTCTGAAATACAGTGATCAGATTTTTTCAATTATTAATGACATCTATGGTCTGATGTACGGATTTGTGCCCATAAGCAATGAACTACGGGATTTCTACATCAACAAATACCTGAAAATACTTGATCCGGGACTGATGGCCTTTGTTACCGACCCGGCAGGAAAACTGGTAGCTTTTGGGATTGCCATGCCTTCATTTGCCGAAATGTTTATTAAAGCCGGCGGAAGCAAAACTAAACTTGTAGCTCTTTACATTCTTGGCGAGCACAAAAAAACCGATACTGTTGATATGTATTTCATTGGCGTGGATCCCAAATACATCGACAAAGGACTGAGTGCTGTACTAATCAGTGAAGTAGGACAACGGATTATTGAACTGGGCTACAAATTTGCTGAGACCAATGTGGAATATGAAAGCAATGAAGCTGTGCAGGCATTATGGAAATACTTTGAGCACAAACAACACAAACGTCGCCGCTGTTATCTCAAGTATTTCATCAATAGTACCAGGGCCGAAGACAATATATAAATCGCAGAAATTTCAGCTATGCCGATTGAAATCAGGGAATTAAAAACGAAATCAGAACGGAAAAAATTCATAACATTTCCATTTGAACTTTATAAAAATAATCAGTTCTGGGTACCGCCACTGATTATGGAAGAAATGAATACGCTGAATCCAAAGCAAAACCCCGCATTTGATTTCTGTGAAATGAAACTCTGGATGGCTTTCAGGGATGGGAAAGCTGTTGGAAGGATCGCGGGATTCATCAACCACCGTGCAAACGAAACGTGGAAACAGAAACAAGCACGTTTTGGATGGATTGATTTCATTGATGATCAGGAAGTAGCAGATAGTCTTTATAAAACGGTAGAAGATTGGGCGAAAAGCATGGGGATGCATGCAGTTCATGGTCCTTTGGGTTTTACTGACATGGATAAAGAAGGCATGCTCATTGAAGGATTCAATGAATTGGGAACAATAGCCACAATCTACAATCACCCATATTATCAAAAACTTACAGAAAATGCAGGTTATGTAAAAGATACGGATTGGGTTGAATATGAAATAAAACCTGATGAAGTTAAAATTCCTGAAAAGCACCTTCGCATTGCTGAAATTGTGCGGCAAAAATTCGGCCTCAGGGTTCTTCAGTTTAAAAAAACCAAAGATGTACTGAAGTACGGCAAACAGATTTTTAATTTGTTAAACGAAGCCTTTGCCCCACTCTACGGTTTTATGCCCCTGACTGAAAAACAAGTGAATTATTATATTAAAATGTATTTTTCATTTGTAGTGCCTGAGTTCATTGCCGTTATAGTTGACAAGGACGATAACGTAATAGCTTTTGGTATAACGCTGCCTTCTCTTTCACTGGCAATGCAAAAAGCCAAAGGCCGTCTGTTTCCTTTCGGCTTTATTTATTTGCTGAGGGCGCTCAAAAAAAGCACCACCATTGATTTATATCTTATAGCTGTAAAACCCGAATATCAAAATAAAGGAGTAAATGCTATGTTATTTACTGACCTGATTCCCAAATACATAAAACGTGGTTTTAAAACTGCCGAAACCAACGTTGAACTCGAAGACAACGAAATGGTGAAACGTCAGTGGGAATATTTCAGTCCAAGGCAACATAAAAGACGCAGAGCTTTTATCAAGCACCTTTCAAATTAACTTTTCATAAAAAATTTTAAATTTCTGATAACCAATGAGTAAAGAAATAATCTATCTCGATAGAAATGAAAATCATTACGGACCTGCTCCTGCTTGTTTTAAAGCATTAAAAAAATCGAATTTTGGCAAGTTAAGCAACTATTCCAGAGATTTCGTGCGTGGCGTTAAAAGCAAACTATCTGAAAAACTGGCTGCTGAATTCCAGATTGACGAAAAACAGGTGCTTTTGGGCTATGGAGGTGAAGATATTCTAAAACAGGTAGTTCATTGCTATTTGCATAAAAATGAAAAAATTCTTGTTCCTCAGTATTCATGGTGGTACTATAAAGTAATTGCCGATGAAGTTGAGGGTATCCGCGAAATGTATCCGATTATTGAAGAAGACACCACCTTCCGTTTTGATGTGGATAAAATTATTGCATCTGTAAATGAGCATAAACCAAAAATTGTACTGATCAGTTCGCCTAACAATCCTACCGGAAATGCCATGTCGGTTCCGGAACTTTTCAGATTGCTTGATGCTGTTAAAGATACTGTGGTGGTGATGGATGAAGCATATACCGTTTTTGTAAACAGTGACAGAAAATATGTGAAAGATATTATTGACAATTATCCAAACGTATTAATTATCAGAACTTTCTCAAAATATTATGCCTTGGCGGGAATTCGTATCGGTTTTGCTTTTATGGGCAAAAATCTTTCACAGTTTTCTAAATTCAGTTCACGTTATCTGGGTTACAACAGATTATCAGAAAGGGTAGCCATTGCTGCCCTTGAGGCAGATGATTATTATGCTGAAATGCGGCAGAATATGCTGGCTGATCTTGATATGTACTTTAATGAGCTGAATAAACTCAAAGGTTTTACCGCATATAAATCAGAAGCCAATTTTATTCTGGTGAAAATTCCGGCTGAAATCAAGGTGCCTTTGAATGATTATATGAAGAGCAAAGGCATCATGCTTAAATTCATGAGTGAAGACGGGCTGAATAACCATATCAGGATTACAATCGGAACCCGTGAAGAAAACAAGCTTGCCATGGATGGTATCCGTGAATTTGTTGAATCGTTTAACGCATGAAAAACTGGGTCAAAGAGTATCGCACATCGCTTAAAGCTATTGAGGTTGAAGAAACTCTTGACCTGATTGTGTATCGTCCGCTGGGATTTTTATTGGTGAAAGCTGTTTATCGTACAAGCATCACCCCCAACCAGTTAACATTTCTGGCATTGATAGCCGGAGCAATTTCAGGACATTTTTTTTCACTGGGCACAGCCCATGCTTTTGTTATTGGCGGGCTAATGTATTTTCTTTTTAATGTACTTGATTGTTCTGACGGGCAACTGGCGCGGTTAAAACGCAATGGCACAATCGCCGGGAGAATAATTGACGGAATAGCTGACTATGTTTCAGGAATATTGGTTTATTTAGGAATTGGAATTGGTTATGTGAATTACCAACAGGACAAAACCCTCTGGTGGTTTCTTTTGAGTTTCGCGGCCCTGAGCAACATTCTGCATTCAATTGTGACTGATAATGAACGTAACAGATTCATGAAATTTGCCTGGGGAAAATCAGACCAGTTTGGTGATGACCTTACTGAATACAGATCAGAGCTGGAAAGAACCAAAA
Source organism: uncultured Bacteroidales bacterium (assembly GCA_964550695.1). GTDB lineage: Bacteria > Bacteroidota > Bacteroidia > Bacteroidales > TTA-H9 > CAZKCK01. Next base: position 10,851 of record CAZKCK010000030.1, read on the forward strand.
AAAACTGGAAACAATGGCCTTCGGCATTGGTAATATACATATATCTTAAATATATGCTATTGGCGCTCAAACTTTCTTCGCATAAACCTGACAACCATATTCTGAAAAAATCTTATGACCAGAACCAATATTATGCTGCAAATAAGAAAATTATAAAAATGTGGACATTTCTGGGACCAACCACGCATATAACTTTGATTGTAATCAGTGCTTTAATCAACCGGCTTGATTGGTTCATTATTGCCATGATAATTCCGTATAACCTTTACTGGATCATTACTGCTATCATCCAAAAACATGTAAATCAAAAACTTACCCCACTTTCATAAAATGCTCAAAGCTGTTATTCTTGCTGCCGGTATGTCGCGCAGATTAAAACCACTCACTGATTTTATGCCCAAATGCCTGTTGAAGGCGGGGAATAAAACCATACTGGGCCGTACACTCGATAACCTGGTTGCAAATAATATTACTGAACTGGTCATGGTAACCGGTTTTGAAGAACAGCAGATTATTCGTTTTGTTACTGATTATTATCCGACAATCAATTGCCGGTTTATTACCAACAAACTTTACAACGAAACCAACAACAGTTTTTCATTGTGGCTTGCCAAAGACGAAATTGCTGGGCACAGCATGTTGTTGCTCGACAGCGATATCGTTTTTGAAGCCGGTATCATTGGCAGACTCATTGAATCTGATTATCATGATTGCCTGGCTCTTAACTCATCTCATAAGCTTGGTGAGGAAGAAATTAAGGTACTGTTGGATGATCAGAAAAGAGTTCTGGAAATCAGCAAATTGGTTGATCCTGCAAAAGCTGCCGGAGAATCAATCGGAATTGAATTGTTTTCAGAAGCAGGTGTTGAAAGACTGTTTGAAATTTTGGAGCACCGAATGCTTGCTGAAAAAAGGGTCAATGAATTTTATGAAGCAAGTTTTGAGGAAATGGTTAGAAATGAATTTAATATATTTGCAGTGGATATTCACCCTTATAAAAGCATGGAGATAGATACTGCTGAAGATCTGAAAGTTGTAAATGAACGAATTGTACCACATATCGAATAACGAATGACTGAAAGCCTGATCACCATTTCTGTTGTTGGTTTCATTGCCGGATTTATATTTTCGATGCCGGTTGCAGGTCCTATAAGTATACTCATCACTTCAAATGCACTTAAAGGCAAGTCGAAATATTGTTATTTGGCAGCCGTTGGGTCTTCTTTTGCAGATTTTACCTATGTTTTTTTGGCAGTTCTCGGATTAACAGAGTTTTACAAATATTATCAGCCTGTTATTCCCTATATTTTATTGGTTGGTTCAGTTTTTCTGTTCTATGTTGGTTATAAAATTGCAAAAACAAATTTAAAACTTGAATCGATCAGCAATGCTGATCAGTTAAATGAAAAGATTAAAGCCAAAGGTGGATTCTGGACAGGTTTCTTAATAAATTTCCTTAATCCTACCTTGTTTATCGGGTGGCTGACCTCGTCATTTATTTCAATCTCGCTGGTTGCCTCCCTGGGGTTTAATATGGGTGGTCTTGATTCTTCGGTTACACGTAATGTAAACGAAATCAATAAAATAAATAATGAAATTGATTCTTCTCTTGTGATTAGTACTACACTACCGGTAGTTTCTAAGGCAGCAGTAAAGGTTGCTTCTCCCGGCAAACATTATCCCATAATTGTAAGTTCATTTTATGCATTTTTTCTGGCTTTAGGGAGTATTCTTTGGTTCGTTATGTTTACAAGATTTATACTTAAAAACCGTTACCGGTTGAATATCAATTTAATAAACAAAGTTATAAACATTTTAGGTATCATTCTGATATTTTTTTCGATTTACCTTGCTGGCAGAGGAATTCACATAGGGTTCCTGCGTTAAACGTACATTCAGTCACAATAAATTTCATCAATGCATTTTGCAATTATAGCAGCAGGAGAAGGTTCAAGGCTTCGTGAAGAAGGAATTACCCAACCCAAACCACTTATTAAACTAGAAAACAAGCTTTTAATCGAAAGATTGATTGAAATTGCAATCAAAAATAAAGCTGAGTCGATTACGATAGTAACCAATGAACTTTACCCTGAGCTAAAAAAATGGGCAGATCAGCAGGATTTTGGAATTGAATTCAATCTGATTCTGAAAACTACACCAAGTTCGATGCATAGCCTGTATGCGATGCGAAGGCAACTGTCAAAAGGACACTTTTGCCTTGCAACTGTTGATACCATTTTTGACGAAAAAGAATTTGCTGATTATATAACCTTTGCACTTTCACATCCTGAAATTGATGCACTGATGGCAGTGACGGATTACGTTGATGATGAAAAGCCCTTGTGGATTGCCCTGGATAAAGAAAACAACATAACTGCTTTTGAAAGTGAACGTAATAATAATCAGTTTATTAGTGGCGGATTGTACTTTTTAACACCAAAAATTTTTCCGGTACTGTCTGAGGCAATTGGAATGGGAATGCAAAAAATGCGAAATTTCCAACAGGAACTCATAAACCGGAACTTTCATGTTAAAGCATACAAATTCAGCAAGATAATTGATATTGACCATGCTTCGGATATTGATAAAGCAAAACTTTTCCTGAAAGAGCGAAAAAATCCGTACTAAAAACACTAATAAAACTTTCGGAACAACAAAAGTTTTCTAATTTTGCAGAAAATTTTTGTTGAAATGGATTTTACGACACGCATTATTCAAACTGCAAACCGGCTGTTCAAGAAGTATGGGGTGCGCAGTGTGACGATGGATCAGATTGCATCTGAGGCAGGTGTTTCAAAAAGGACTATTTATGAGGTGTTTAAAGACAAATCCGATTTATTGGCGGCTTGTCTTTTAACTTATGAAGAAGAGATTTTCAAAACGCATGAAGTAATCATTGAAACAGCCGATAATGTAATTGATGCCATGTTTAAACTGGCTGAGTATCATATTCAGTTTCTTGAAAATACGAATCCTTTGTTTCATATTGATATTCAAAAGTTTTATCCTGCTTTGTGGGACGAAAATATGCGTCGTATCAGTCGTAACAAACTGGTTGAAATCAGAAAATTTCTTGATTTCGGTAAAAAACAAAAACTAATCCGCGAAGAAATAAACCTTGACCTGGCCTGCAGAATCATATTTGAACTTACAAATCTTGCCCTTTCGCCAGAAATACTCAACAATGGGAAATACCACGGTGATGAATTATTTGACAATCTGGTAATTAATTATTTACGCGGAATAACTACAGAGGAAGGAACAAAAATACTTCTCAGTAGAAAAAATTTAAGCATCCAAAAAAACCACGAAAATGAGAACAAATAAATTACATTTTGCAGCAATAAGCCGTGGTCAGAAGTATTCGCCCAACCATGTTGAAAATGATTCCTTTATCCTGAATAATACCATTCATGAGTTAATTGTGAGAGGCCATAAAGTAAGTATATATCACGAAGATGAAATTAAGGATGAAACACTCAACGAAAAATTCATTTTTACAATGATCCGGGGTTCACATGCCCTTGGTGTATTGCAAAAAGCCGAAAAGAGAGGGTGCCTTGTATTGAATGGAACAGCAGGTGTTTTAAACTGTTACCGTGAATTTATGGCCATGAAACTGCCGGAAGCAAATATTCCTTTTCCCAAGAGTCTGGTGGTTGATACTGACAATCCGGATATTAAGTTAAGCGATCACTTTGAAAACACAATGCTATGGGTTAAAAGAGGTGATGTTCATGCTATTCACAGAGAAGATGTTACACTTGTTCACAGCGAAGGCGAATTGTTCGGAATCATCAGGGAATATGCCCGGAGAGGCATTCAAAAAGCAGTGATTCAGGAACATCTTGAAGGTGCGATAGTGAAATTTTATGCCGTAAATGGAAGCGAGTTTTTCCATTGGTATTATCACAATGGTTCAAAGCGGTTTGCTTTTGATCCTGAGTACCTGCATCATATTGCTGTTGCAAGTGCAAAAACACTTGGTGTTGATATATACGGAGGAGATGCCGTGGTTGGCGTTGATGGTTCTGTGCGTATTATTGACCTGAACGACTGGCCAAGTTTTGCCCCTGTGCGGGATGCTGCAGCCTACCATATTGCCAGCCTGATTGAAAAAAAATCATATGAGTTTGCCTTACAGCAAAATGCATTAAAACTGGCACAATCATGAATCAATCCCTTGACAAAACCCTTAAATCAGGTGACACTGAAGAAACCTTAGATATTTACTTCTACCGGCGCATTGGATATGTAATAGCAAAATTTTCAGCATCAATGGGTATTACACCAAATATGATAACTATTTTTAGTATTATTTGGGGTACATTAGCCGGACATCTCTTTTATTATCAAAATATTACGCTGAATTTAGCCGGAGTTTTCCTGTTAATTTTTGCCAATTCGCTTGATAGTGCCGACGGGCAACTGGCCCGCATGACGAATAATAAAACCCAGCTTGGAAGAATTCTGGATGGTCTGGCCGGAAATATTTGGTTTATCAGTATTTATATCCATATTGGGTTACGCATGCTCGCAGAGGGATATGGATATTATATCGTTATTATTGGCATTGTGACCGGAGCTTTCCATATTTTTCAGGCGGCAATAAGTGATTATTACCGCAATGCGCATCTTTTCTTTTTAAAAGGCAAATCCGGAAGTGAGTTTGACAATTCTGAAAAACTCCAGATTCAATACAATGCAATGAAGTGGCAAGACGGACGATTTGCAAAACTTTTTATGGCTTCATATATTAACTATACCAAAGAGCAGGAGCTTTTCACCAAAAACCTGCAGAAACTGGTGAAAGAAGTTCAGGCTAAATTTCCGGATACAATTCCGAAAAAATTCATTGATAGCTTCAGAAAAGAAAACAAACCGCTTATGCCAATAACAAATATATTAACATTTAATACGAGGTCGATTGTACTAATTTTTTCAGTGTTAAGTGGTTATTTATTATTCTATTGGCTTTTTGAACTGACAGTATTAAACATCCTGTTATTTTATATGGTCATAAAACAGGAAAGTATCAGCAAACGACATCTCACAAAGCTCCAAACCGAATACCCTACATAAACATATGAAAGCCACTAAACTAAATGTAATTTTTTTCGTTTTCGGTTTGGCCATGCTGCTTTGGTTGGTTTATGATTTTGG
>CAZKCK010000030.1:16113-29491 GCA_964550695.1 uncultured Bacteroidales bacterium
TAATTTTTTTCGTTTTCGGTTTGGCCATGCTGCTTTGGTTGGTTTATGATTTTGGATTACAGAATATTCTGGATAATCTGATAAAGACCGGCTGGTGGTTTATACCGGTTGCCGGAATCTGGTTTTTTATCTACATTTTGAATGCCTGGGCCTGGGCAATTATTCTTGGAAACGGACACGGCAGTACTTTCAGTCGTATTTTAAGCCTGATGATCAGTGGATTTGCCATTAATTATATGACACCCGTAGTTGGTTTTGGCGGAGAACCTTACAAAGTGATTAATATCAAACATAAAGTAGGAATACACAGAGCTTCTTCTTCAGTTATTCTGTACAATATGATGCATATTTTATCGCATTTTTATTTCTGGATTACTGCAATCATTCTTGTAGTCTTCTTCTCAAATCTTACACTCACTGCTTATATACTTTTGGGTGTAACATTCGTGGTAATGGTTGTTTTAGTAATAGTTTTTTATGTTTGGTATAGTAAAGGAGTTGTTTACACGGTTTTAAATTTTCTGGCAAAAATTCCTTTTCTTAAAAAGAGCATTAAAAAGCTGCTCCAAAACAATGCAACGTTGAATCAAATCGATGATCATATCAGGGATTTATACAATAACCGGAGATTGGCTTTTTATAAAATACTCACAATTGAATATATTGCCCGATTTATTGGCTGTCTGGAGTTCTATTTCATTCTCAGAGCTATTTCGTTTGATATCAGCCTGGTAGATGCCATATACATCAGTGCTGCATATTCATTGATAGCCAATATATTCTTTTTTATTCCACTACAACTGGGAACGCGTGAAGGAAGTTTGTATCTGGTTTTCAATAGTTTAAAATTCACACCAGCGATAGGTATTTTCGTAAGTCTTGTAACCCGGATCAGAGAGTTTTTCTGGATCATTATTGGTCTGGTGCTTATGCGTATAACCCAGATAAATAACAAAAATACCGGAATTACGATTGATTAATTAAAATACGATGCATATAAAAGGAATTTTATTTGATTTTGGCGGGACTATCGATACAGATGGGGTACATTGGAGTGAAAAGTTCTGGGAGGGCTACCAATCAACCGGTATCGTGATCAGCAAAAAAGATTATGAAGAAGCGTACGTTTATGCCGGTGAGAGTATGCTTGAAGGGATTGTAAAACCTTCCGACTCATTTCGATCAACCATCGGGCATCAGATAAGACTGCAAATGCAATATTTGGCTGACCATAACAAAATAAATGAAGACAAGATTGAAAAGTATGCGAAAGCCGTTTCTTCATTTTGTTATGCTGATGTGATTCTAACGATTCAAAAGGCAGCTGTCCTCCTTGACAGGCTCTCCAAAACCTATAAACTTGTGCTTGTTTCGAACTATTACGGCAATATTGCACAAGTGCTCGGGGAATTCAATATCAATCATTTATTTATTGAAGTTATTGATTCTGCAGTAGTTGGTATCCGCAAACCCGATCCTGCCATCTGGCAGTTGGGTATTGATGCATTGCAAATTACTCCTCAGGAGTGCCTTGTTGTTGGTGATTCCTACAGCCGTGACATACTTCCTGCCAAACATCTGGGTTGTGTAACAGCCTGGATTGATGGTAAAAGCTATACAAAACCGGCAGATACTACCGGGGCTGATTATATTTTAAATACAATTCAATCACTTATTAACGTATTATATTAACATTTAAGTTATTATGAACACAATCTTAAAAAAGACCGAAGGAAAACTTGGTGTACTCGTTGTTGGAATCAACGGTGCAGTTTCTACTACTTTTATTGCTGGTACACTGGCTGTGCGCAAAGGATTGGCAAATCCTATCGGGTCACTTACCCAGATGGGAACCATCAGGTTAGGAAAACGCAATGAAAACCGTTTTCCAAAAATCAATGAATTTGTTCCGCTTCACTCATTGAATGATCTGGTATTTGCCGGTTGGGATATACGCGATGAGCATCTTTATGACTCATGCAAAGTTGCCGAAGTACTTCAGGATAAAGATCTTGATGGGGTAAGGGATGAACTTGCCGAAATCAAACCCATGAAAGCCGTTTTTGACAAAAAATATGTCACCAGGCTTGATGGCACTTGGGTAAAACATGCTTCAACCAAATATGATCTTGTTGAAATGCTTCGTGAGGATATCCGCAATTTCAAAAAGGATAATAATCTTACCGAAGTTGTTACTATCTGGTGTGGAAGTACTGAAATCTATCTGAAGGCAGGTGATGTACATTCAAGCATTGCGAAGTTTGAAGAAGGACTGAAAAACAACCATGAAGATATTGCGCCAAGTATGATGTATGCCTGGGCATCGCTGATGGAAAACGCTCCCTATATCAATGGTGCGCCCAACTTATCGGTTGATATGCCTGCTGTTTGGGAACTGGCCCTTCAGAAAGGACTTCCGATTGCCGGTAAGGATTTTAAAACCGGTCAGACAATGGTAAAAACGGTTATTGCCCCTATGCTGAAAGTAAGGATGCTGGGTCTGGATGGCTGGTTTTCGACCAATATACTTGGCAACCGTGATGGCGAGGTGCTGGATGACCCCGCTTCATTCAAAACAAAAGAAGAAAGTAAACTTTCAGTAATTGATAGCATTCTTCAACCAGAATTGTATCCAGAGCTGTACGGAAATGTATATCATAAAGTAAGGATCAATTACTATCCTCCACGTAAAGACAATAAAGAAGGCTGGGATAATATTGACCTTTTCGGTTGGTTAAATTACCCAATGCAGCTCAAAATTGATTTCCTTTGCCGTGATTCCATTCTTGCCGCTCCGATTGCTCTGGATTTGGTTTTGTTTATGAATCTTGCCCACAGAGCCGGATATGCCGGAATTCAGGAATGGCTGTCATTCTATTTCAAGAGCCCCATGCATTCACCAAACGTAGTTCCGGAGCACGATTTATTTATACAAAACGTAAAGCTCAAAAACACCCTGCGTGAGATGATGAACGAAGAGCCGGTGACCCACATCGACGAAAAAACAATACTGCCAAAATAAAGCTTTTTTAAAAAGTTAAAGCCCGGATAATTCAACAACCTGTTGATTATCCGGGTTATTCTATGAAAAGAAAAAATATTAATTCTTATGAACGATACGTTCTGTAACCTGAGTGCCCGTACTTACGTCAATACCAAACAAATCGACGTAAAGCACCCTGAGCGAATTTGAAGGGTCGGCCTGAACATAAATCTTTGAAAGATAAGCAGGTTTCCCTGATATTAGCATCTTTCCGCGGGCTACTCCCCTGTTATCGACTGACAGGTTTAATTTACGGTCAGGGAAAGCCATGAGGGATATCTCAACACTTCCATCACTGTTCTTTGAATGACTATAACCATATGCCAATTTGTTCTGAACGTAATTCAGGTCGCTCTTTTCACCGGGATGGTCTGTCTGATTTATCCAGTAAATGTGAACTGGTTTTTCAGTATTTAGTTTACGTGTGGCCAGAATATTGGCATCATAACAAACAATATTCTTATTTTTACTGCGCTCAATATGAAAAACCCGCTGTTCAGCACCAGAAATTGGTGTAACAGCATATGATTCAGTTAATAATGAAAATACAAAAAGTGTAACTGTAAAAACAAATTGAAAAATTGATCGCATGTAAATTAATTTCAGTGCGGCAAAGATACTGCTTAACTGAAAAAATTCAAACAATATTCACTTTTGCTAAAACTGGCATAATGATTGACGCATGGCCGGTTCATCAAAATACTTAACAAATAATAAACTGAAACTACAATTTTTTATTACCAGATTCGAAAAATTGACGAAACTTTATACATTTTTTATGTTCAAATCTTTAAAATTCAATATAATAGCACTTTTTTTAGTTCTATCTTACGGTCAACTTTCTGCTCAGCAGTCAACTTATATTATTCAGGGAAAAATTACCGATGCCAATACAAATGAGCCCATTCCATTTGCAAATGTAATTTTTAAGGGCACTACGATTGGTACTACCACTGACTTTGATGGAAAATACAAATTAACAACAAAAATTATTGGTGACTCGCTCACAGTAATGGTAGTAAATTACAAAACAAGGGTAAAAAAAGTTAAAAAGACAACAACACAAACTATTGATTATCAATTAGAACAATCTACATTTGAATTAGGTGAAGTCGTTATTCAGGCTGGTGAAAACCCTGCATTCCCTATTATCCGGAAAGCCAGGGAAAACAGAAAAATGTACAATCAGGACAATATTGATGCTTTTGAATATAAAAGCTATGTCAAAGTCGATATTTCTATCGATAAAATCAGTGAGTCGTTCAGGAATAGTAAGACTTTTAAGCCATATACCTTAATGTTCGACAGTTTAAAACAAGCTGCCGGTGAAGATGGTAAAATAACCCTGCCATTTTTTGTTTCTGAACAGCTTAGTAATGTTTTTTATCTAAAAAGTCCTGAGCGACATAAATCAATTGTAAAAGCCAATAAAATCACCGGGTTGGTACTTGATAATTTTCAAATTTTTGAATCATTTATAGGAAGGGTTTTCCAGGATTACAATTTCAACAATAACTTCCAGATGATTCTTGACAGGTCATTTATAACTCCACTGGCTGCAGGATGTTTTGGTTATTACGACTATTATATAATGGATACGGTACTGGTTGATCAGGATAGTTGCTTTGAGTTAAAAATTAAAGCAAAACGCCCTCAGGATTTGGCTTTTAACGGAAAAATATGGATTACGCAAAATACATTTGCGCTCAGACGTCTTGACCTTGAAGTTACAAATTCTGCCAACCTGAATTTTGTTGAGCGTTACAAAATTCAGCAGGATCTTGAACCTCAAACAGGCGGAATCTGGATGCCTACAAAAACGCGTGTACTTATTGATGGTCAGGAATTTGGCGACAGTGCAGTGGGTTTAATCGGGAAATTTTATATTGCGAACAAAGATTTTGTATTAAACAAACCCCGTGAAACTGCATTTTATCGTGACAATGTAATTGTTGAAATGGCATCACGAACACTCAGTGAAGATTACTGGAGCACAGAGCGGCGAAAAATGATCACAGATGCCGTGGCTGTTGAAAACTCATATAAAGTGATTGATTCTCTCCGCAAATCAGAACGCATTACACTTATACGGCGAGGTATCAGAACCTTATGGGATGGTTATTACAACTTTGGCGATGTTCAGTTAGGGCACTGGTACACCTTTTTCGGCAACAACAAAGTAGAAGGCTTCCGGTTACAGGCCACTGCCCAAACCACAATCAAATGGAATTACAACTGGATATTAAAAGGCCATGTGGCATATGGCTTTAAGGATGAAAAAGTTAAATACATGGGTCAGGTTGAATATTTTCTTGACCGAAATAAATGGAAAAAACTTGGATTCAGGCATACCTACGACATGATGAAACTAGGCGTAGATCCCGACTTTTTAGAGTCACATGTCTTTCTCAACTGGCTGTTCCTGTTTTCATCACAGTTTGGTTATCTGGAGCGTATGAGCCTGACACGTCAGACACGGGCCTGGTACGAAACTGACCACTGGCATGGCTGGAGCAGCAAATTCATGATTACACAGAAACACTTTAACCCTCAAATAGTTACAATAAATCCAAAATCACAGGATAATTATGTTTTTGCCTGGCTTGATGATAACAAGGTAGCACATAAAGATTACAACATTTCAGAAATTACATTTGTTACGAGTTATTCAACCAAACGGTTGTGGTTGGTTGAGGATAACTGGCGAATTGGTACAGAGGCACTTAAAACACCTCTTTGGACATTCAAAGTTGATCTCGGATTCAAAGGCATCCTGGGGAGCGACTTCACTTTTCAGAAAGTGTCAGTTAACGTAATGCAAAAATGGAGGACAGGATATTTCGGGCAACTTGATTATTCATTGACCGGGCAAATGGTTTTTGGTAAAGTACCTTATCCTGAAGCAATTATATTTCAGGGAAATGAACCGGTTTTTTCGGCTGAAAAAGCCTTCAATATGATGAATTTCTTTGAATTTGTGGGAGATAAATCCATTGAAGGTATCTTTCTGCATCATTTTGACGGGCTGTTCTTTAACAGAATTCCGCTATTGAAAAAACTCAAATGGAGAGAAGTTGCTGGTTTTAATTTCATTCTTTCGAGTTACGACAAAACCAATATGACATACAATGAAACCACAAACCCGGATGGTTTATTACCTGAGACTTATATTGTTGACCCGGTAACAAAAATTGAATATCCGCTCACCACATTTAAAACCATGACCTGGGACAAACCTTATATGGAAGTTTCGTATGGAATTGAAAATATTTTCAAGGTTTTCAGGCTTCAGATACACCACAGGTTATCGTACCTTGATGTAGAAGAAGGTGGCAAAAAAGTTTGGCCAATCATGATAAAAGGCTCTTTTACAATACGTCTGTAATAATGGAAGAAATTCTTAGAATCGAAAATCTGAGCAAGTCATATGGCCATATCAGGGCTGTTGACAACCTCAACCTCAGTGTAAACAAAGGCGAAGTCTTTGGTATACTGGGGCCTAATGGCAGTGGAAAAACCACTACACTTGGAATTATACTCGGCGTAATTTTTCAAAATTCGGGTAGTTTTAAATGGTTCGGGAAAGAACCCGAAGCAAGCCAACGAAAAAAACTGGGTGCCGTGCTCGAAATGCCGAATTTTTACCCTTATCTGGGCGGATATTCCAATCTGAAGATTGTTGCACAGATAAAAGGCGTAGATTATTCTGATATTAACCGTGTGCTGAGGGTAACAGGCCTTGAAAAACGCGGGAATGACAGATTCCGTACTTATTCATACGGGATGAAGCAACGATTGGCTATTGCAGCGGCACTGCTTGGCAACCCCCGGGTACTTATTCTTGATGAACCTACAAACGGACTGGATCCTCAGGGAATTGCTGAAATAAGAGAATTGGTACAGCGTATTGCCAATGAAGGCATTACGATCATTATTGCAAGCCATTTACTTGATGAAGTCCAGAAAATCTGCAGCCATGTGGCAGTTTTAAAAACCGGTAAATTGCTATTTTCGGGCAAGGTGGATGAATTGCTGAAGAGTTCGGGATTAATTGTGATTCAGGCTGACGATATGGCACGATTGCGTGAAGCACTTGTGGCTCATCCTGATATAGAATCCATCGTTCATGAAAATGAATTTTATGTATCTTCCTTTAAATCAGGCATAAAACCATCTGATATTAATTCTTACCTTTTTAAAAAGGAGATTACGGTCAACCACCTTTCATTGCGAAAGAAAACCCTTGAAACTCATTTCCTTGAACTTTTGCGTCAGGACCAACCTAACCTTGAAAAAACCCACAAATCATGATCAGGCTTTTAAAAACTGAATACCTGAAAATCAACAAATACTGGATTTTCTGGGGCATGGTTTTCATCGCTTTCGCGGCCATTGCAACTGCATTCTGGGGTATCGACAGTATTCTCAACGACATCCGAAACGATGCCGTCAAGAAATCACCCATTCCAATTCCCGAAGTTTCCATTTATCAATTTCCGGGAATTTGGCACAATCTAACCTATATTGCCGGCAGCAGGTTCTTTTTATTATTTCCTGCTCTAATTATCATATTGCTCATTACCAACGAAATAACATTCAGAACTTTGCGTCAGAATGTGATTGACGGATACAGCCGGCGCGATTCGTTTATTGCTAAGTTACTGGTATTGATCTCCATCAGTTTTGTCATAACTTTTTTTGTCTTCCTAAATGGCCTTGTACTTGGGTTTATTCATTCGCCGGCAACTGAGTGGAAATATTTACTAAGCAAGACCAGTTTTATACTGGCATTTTTACTTGAAGTTATAGCGTTTTCAAGCTTTGCGCTGATGATCGGGCTATTGGTGAAAAAATCAATATTCGCCATGGGAGTTCTCGGTATCTGGGCAGTAATTGCTGATCCCATCATTACACATTATCTTGGTGAAACTTACAAACAGTTTATGCCAATCAATTCAATTACCACCCTGATTGAGCTTCCAAATTCAATTCTGATGAAGATGTTTGGAATGCAGTTTAAAGAATATATCGAGCTTACAGGATTATTAATTGTACTTGGCTGGACATTGATTTTCAACACCGTGTCATGGTACGTACTTAAATCCAGAAATCTCTGATAACTATCAGCCAATCATCACACTTTAAATTTGTCGAGTGCCTCAAGCCGCCTCAGCAGCGGCGGATGGGAATAATGGAAAAACACATACCAGGGGTGTGGTGAAAGATTGCTCAGGTTATTGGCTGAAAGTTTTATGAGCGCCTGTTGCAATGCTTCAGCGTTGTAATTTTCAGCAGCAAAGCGGTCAGCTTCAAATTCATGGCGCCGTGAAAAGAAATTTGACAACAGTCCGGTGATCATTGACACGGGCGAATACAGAATGGTAAAAGCAATCAGGCCCATATGAAATGAAGCTTTAACTGATTGGTCATCACCTCCTATTGCCTGTGAAACTGCCAGGGCAATTTCCGAATTTTTTCTGATAAATAACGACAATATAAAAAGCATCAACCCGGCTTGTAAAATGCCTGAAACCATGCCTTTTGTAGTGTGCCTGTGTTTATAGTGGCCGATTTCGTGCGCCAGTACGGCTACCAGTTCCTCAACTGTATGTTCGCTGATGAGTGTATCATACAACACAATTCGTTTGCGGGTGCCAAGTCCTGAAAAGTAAGCATTGGCCTTGTTTGAACGCTTTGAACCGTCGATTACATAAATATTTTTGATTTTAAACCCGGTTTTAGCAGCAAATGCTTCAATTTCATCACGCAACGCGCCTTGCTCCAACGGAGTTTGTTTGTTGAACAATGGAACGATGAGATCAGAATAAAACATTGAAAGAAAAACGGTTACAACTGAGATTGAAATCCAGGCCAGTATCCAGAAAAAATTTCCGGTTGCATTGTAAATCAGCACGATAAGTGAAATAAGTCCGCCTCCGAGCAAAATCATCAGGATAAGGCTTTTAAATTTATCAAAAACAAATGTCCTGACAGTTGTTGTATTAAACCCGAATTTTTGTTCGATGATAAATGTATGCCATGCTGAAAATGGGGTTGAAAGCAAATCTGAAGTGATACCCAAAATTCCAAAAAACAGCAATGCCCTGATAATTGACGAATCTGACAGTGTTCCGGCAATTCTGTCAGTAAAAGCAAAACCTCCGGAAATTAAAAATAACAGCATTGCAATAAATGAAAGTACACCTACTAGCAACGAAAACCTGTAATTTACTTTTTCATAAAGCAATGATTGCTGATACTTATCATCGGGGTATTTCCCCCTGAGTCGGTATGGCAGAACATCAGCCCATTTTGTGGTGTTCAGATAATCGAGCAATTGGTCGAATATAAAACCAAACACCATGAATGCGATAATGATATAATAAAAGATACTACTCATAATCAAATTCTTAACAAACAAACAAATAACAATTTATAAAAATACAGCATTGGTAATGGAATCGGCGACCAAACTACAATCTCCCGCCCCATTTTCGCAGCGCCCATTCAATACCCGGCAATAATATCAATAAAACCATCATACCCCACAAACTTACCAAATCATGCAGCCGTTTTTCGCTGTAAACCAAAGGTTTGATTTGGTTATTTGCTTTAATTAAACCAGCGAGGCTATCGGTAGCCGGAAAATTAAACAACCTGCCACCGCTTTTTAATGCAAGCCCCTGCATAAGTGCCTGATCAGCTCTGGTTACCAATTCTTCGACATTAATTGCATTTACCGAAAATGAACCAGATGCGCCTAATTTTGAATTATTAAAAGTTGTTTTGGCGGTCCAGGTGTAAGAACCGGGGGGCATTTTACCAGCATTCAGTTTATATGCCGAGGCAGTACGTGAAAAAACAAATGGATAGGAGACTCCTTTATCATTCACAATATCCAATTCAATATCAGGCGTATTCACAAGTTCAAAAGACGGATTGTACAGTTCAGCATTGAATTCAATGGTCTCATTTTCTGTAAATTCCTGCTTTGCCCTCACCCTGAAGTTACCGGTTTCTTCATTTAAGCTCAGGTATTGAACAGTTTTGCGAATCAAGTCAGAAAACAATTCGTGCGACCCGCTTAAAGCATAAAGTTTAAACCGCCACCACCAGAGGCCTTCACCTGCTATAATGCCGTAAATATCAGGACCATTGCGTGTAAAAGTAAACAAAGGAGTATTTGTTTGAAGTCCGGCAAGATTTTGATAAAAAACAGACTCCGAAACTCCGCTGGAATTATATTTTGCAAGAAAGCTTACAAGTGGTGGCAATTGACCAACAAACCTGTATAAATCTTTTGAAACGGTAAACAACCCGAATTGTGGATTTAACACCGGAAAGGCATTCACAAGTACCTGTTGCTGAGATTGAATTGAAATTCCGGCATTAAACTCATTAAACATCGACACATTTGTTTGTGGCCCGAGTATAAACAGAATGGGTGTGTGCCTTTTTTTTGCTCCTTCAAGCAATACTTTCATATTGTTTTTAATTGAAGGTAACTGATGAAGAATGATGAGGTTAAAGCTTGCATCATCCGTTTTTAGTTCATCCGCCAAAACAAACTTAAAATCATACAATGTGTTTGTTTCAAATTCTGTGCGCAGTGCCGAAACATCAGGATGCGGAGAGTTGGCAACCATCAGAATTTTCTGTCTGGTATCTTTCACATCAATAAAAACGTCAGTTTTGTTATTCTGGATGGTCTTTTCATTTGCAACTGACTCAACAACAATACTATACTTATTTAAACCAAGTTCATTGGCTTCAATTTCGACCGGGAAGGTAAATACCTGATTGTTGTTCACCACGCCGAAACGCTCAGCAAAAAGGCTTTTGCCATGTTGAAAAACACTTACTTTTGAGTTGCTGCCTTTGCAATTGTTAGCCTTTACTATGATTTCGAGCGGAAATCTGCTTCCAAGAAATGTAATGCGGTTAAAATTAACTTTCTGAAGTATGAGGTCGCGCTGAACACTGGTATCACCCGCCACAACTGTGTAAATCGGAAATCCCGGTACATCGGCCTGATAAAGAGGATTTGCCCCCCTGTTGTAAATACCATCACTTACAAGGATCATGGCACCTGTGTTGCGGTTGTAATACTTTTCGCCCGCAGCTTTCAGAAAAGCAGAAATATCAGTCTGTTTTTCTGAAAAATTTAGTTTGGCTCCATCATGAGTTTCCTCGCCAAAAGTCTCATAAACAATGTCAAAACTACTGCCCAATTCAGATTCAACAGTCTTGAGATTTTGTAAGATATTGTTTCTTAAACCGGTTGAATCACTGTGAATAATCATTGATCGCGAATTATCAATTCCGATAATCACCAATGGCTTTTCCGTCCTGGAAACAGTTGTTTTTACCATGGGACCCAGTAGTAACAGGCTAAGCAGAAACAATGCAAGAAACCGGAAAACACCTGCTGATACAGTTAACCAGAATGGAAACGTCTGGTGCTTGTTCCTGAAATATAACAATGCAGTTAAACCGCTGGCAAACAGCACACAAATACCAATAAACCACAATGGGTAGGAAAAAAGTACAGCCATGAAATTAAATTTATCTTAATCTGAAATTCAGATCAGTAGCACATAAGCAGCAACAATCAGTAGTTACATCACCATTCCACCGCATACATTTATTACCTGACCGGTAATATATGCGGATAAATCAGAAGCAAGAAAAACAACTGCATTGGCAACATCTTCAGGTTTGCCACCACGCCTCAGCGGAATTTTTTCAGCCCATTCCTTTTTTACTTCTTCTGACAGTTTGGCCGTCATTTCAGTTTCGATAAAACCCGGGGCAATGGCATTGCAACGTACATTGCGTGAGCCAATTTCCTGGGCTATCGACTTGGTAAAACCAATCATCCCTGCCTTTGAAGCTGAATAATTTGCCTGGCCTGCATTTCCGCGAACACCAACAACGGATGACATATTGATAATGGATCCGAAACGGTTTTTCAGCATGACTTTTTGTACAGCCTTGGTGAGGTTAAAAGCCGATTTCAGATTGATTTTCAATACCAGATCCCAGTCAGCCTCGGTCATACGCATCAACAGATTATCACGTGTAATTCCGGCATTATTCACCAGAACGTGTATGGTACCAAAATCGGTAACCACTTGATTGATAAACTGTTCGCTACCTTCGAATGAACTGGCATCAGAAGCATATCCTTTGGCCTGAATACCAAATGATTTCAATTCATTCTCAAGGGCTTCCATGTTTTCATCATACTTCAGGTCACTGAAAGCCACATTGGCTCCTTCTGCTGCCAGCTTGAGTGCAACTGCTTTTCCAATACCGCGTGATGCGCCTGTAATTACAACAGTTTTTCCTTCTAATAACTTCATATACAATTATTTAACTATTAATTTCTTAATTAAATCAAATCAATACAAAATCTAATAATGTAACGTTAAGCTGGCAAAGATAGTTGTTTTTACTAAAACACAGGGTTGCCTTTGCATCAGGTTCAATTGTGTTAAAGCCTGCCGTTGATCAACAGTTAGCTTTGAATTATTGCGCATCATGGATAGTTTTCGAATAAAAATTCGGCAAATGAAGATCAAAATGTTATATTTGCTTCCAAATTGCGCCTGAATACAACCATTTATACCTATCCTACTGTCTGAATTACCGGAAGCTCTATGATGAAAAAAATACTCTTTATTTTACTTTCCTTTTTTATAGCCGGGTGGGCGAAAGCCCAGTCAGATGTGGACTTCTGGTTCGCAGCACCTGAAAATTACCATTTTTCATATACTAGTGCAGGTAACCGCGACCGCCCCATGTATCTTCAGATTACTTCCTTCGGGTTTCCATCTCAGGTTACCATTTCGCAGCCAGCAAGTCCATTATTTGAACCGATAGTTGTTTCATTGGCAGCAAACGCAACACAAACTGTACGTCTTGATAACAGGGGTGATAGTATAGAATGCAAACCTGCAGATTCGGTTCTCAATTTTGGTCTTCACATTGTTGCCACCAGTCCGGTTTCTGTGTATTATGAACAGGCCAGCCCAAGCAATCCTGATATTTTCACCTTAAAGGGCAAAAATTCATTGGGATACAGTTTTATTATACCTTCACAAATGGATTGGAGTAACACCATCGGATTCGGTGCTCATCAATACAATTCATTCTGCATTGTTGCAACAGAAGACAATACAACAATCACAATTACTCCAAAACAAAATATTGTTGGTCCGCATGCTGCAGGTGTTACCTTTACAAAAATCCTGAACAAAGGTCAGACATACACAGGAATGGCAACTTCTCCTTCTGCCGCAGCTCATCTGGGTGGTTCCAAAGTGCTTTCGG
>CAZKCK010000031.1:0-29173 GCA_964550695.1 uncultured Bacteroidales bacterium
ATGCAAAAGCATCAATGTCAGATAAAAGGCAATTACACTTCAGCTTTGATTACACCGAAAGTCCTGGGCAAGCAAACTGCCCATTTTCAATTTAATTTGTTATTGCTTTCTTCGTCTCTTCGGCGGTATATGTATTTGATCATCATCTTTTTAGCCTGATCTGCTTCATGTTCATCCGTAGCAGGGCCTGGCTTTATTTCTTCAGGCCAGTCATATTGATTTTCCTGATAATCTTCTTCCCATTCATAAACAGGCGGTTGAGGGCCTTGTTTACGGTAATAAACAGCCAGAATTACCCCTGTTATCATTCCGGCCATATGCGACTCCCAACTAATATTTTTACCCGGGAAAAAATCCGGAAATATACCCCACAACATTCCACCATATAAAAAAATTACTAAAAAACTTATTGCCATCATTTTGGGATCTCTTCGTACAATCCCGCCCAAAAGATGAAACGAAGCCAATCCATATACAACCCCACTTGCTCCTATATGGTAACTCTCACGAGCGCCAAGCCAGACAAGGATACCTGTAACAAGCCAGATGCCTGCAGTAACTTCCCATGCGATTGGCCTGTAAAAGTAAAAAAGCAGTCCGCCTAAAAAGAACAACGGAATTACATTAGAATACAAATGATTGAAATTTTCATGGATCATCGGAGCGAGCAGAATACCCGGTAATCCTTCAAAGTGTAAAGGGAATACGCCTAAAAAACCCAGATTTAATCCCAGTAATGCCTCAACTACTTTTACAACTGCCATTAGCAGTACAAGAATTAAAGGAGGTATAAAACTGTAAAAAAACCGATTTTTATCTGTATTCATCACTTCATTTTTCGCTGCATAAGCAATTTATCATACAGCAGCAAGGCAATGAACGTGCCAACACCTATTCCGGCATACAACATCCAGATATTATAAGGATGGTATTGTTCCCACAAATAATTCGTCAGACCTTTCTGATCAAGATTCATCACGCTTGCTGCACGTTCATAAAAATCGTTCAGTGTGAAGGATTCATTAATTTCAGGAAGCGTCACACCTCTTAAAATCAAATCATTGCGAAGTAAAGTGGCTTTATCTGCGATTCCGCTATATACACTGCCCGATAAAAATCCGGCTAAAAAATGACCACCGGCCAGTGGCAAATAGGAGTACCCCATGTACAATGCCACTTTGTCAGAAGGAGCGATTTTGCCAATATATTCCTGTGTTTTTGGTGAAGTGGACATTTCGCCTATACCAAAAATCAAAATACTTATAAACAGATAAAATGGGTTGCTGAATGCAAACATAAGTCCGATGCCAAGTGCGGAGATTAATATTCCGGCCGTCATTGCCCTGAGTGGTTTAAACTTCATAACCACAGTTGAGACCACAATTTGGAACACAACAATATAAAAGGCGTCAATATTTGTAAGTAATTCGGGAGCGATTGTTCCTTGATCTGTACCTATAGCTTTTGCCAATGACGGAGACATGGAATACAAAGCATTATAAATCATAGAAGTATCGACCCATTGCTCAATAAAAACCGGAAGTGTGTAAAACAACTGGAGATACATAGCCCAGAAGCCGACAATGATGAGCAGGAAAAGGACCAGTCTGAAATCAGCCAGCACCGTAACGATATTCTTACCTATCTTCTGAAGGGATGCTCCAAAAGATAGTTCCTGATCAGATTTTTCAGGTTCTTTGAAAAAAACCAACACAAGAATAAAATTCAGACTGATAACCAAACTTGACAGATAAAACACATATTGCCAATCTATTGCCCTCAGTTTTGAAGCGAAAACAGGTCCAATAAATGCTCCGATGTTTACCACCATATAAAAAATCCCGAATCCTATAGAAGATGTTTCGTCATCAGTTGTGCGTGAAATGGTTGCCGTGATAATGGGTTTAAACAACGCTGCACCAATAGCAAGGTAAATAAATACAATATAAAACCCTGAATAAGAATGCATCTGACCTAAAAAAAAGTATCCTGTGGTAAGGATGGAATATGCAATAACAAGTACTCTTTTATATCCGAACCTATCAGCGATGGCACCTGTTACAATAGGCAGCAGGTATAATAAAAAAGTTACCGGGCCCATCAGGTTGCCTTTTTGTGCCTGTGTAAAACCCAGCGCGCCAGAATCTGTAGAGCCCGTAAGATACAGTGCCAGAATCATATAAAAGCCATACCAGGCCCAACGCTCAAACAATTCCATGGTATTGGCAACCCAAAAAGTTACCGGAAATCTTTTAAAAACTTTTGTAATGCTGCTCATATAAAAAAACCTCTGACAATAGACAGAGGTCAAATAAAATTTCTAAACACATTAAAATCTTACTGTAATACAAATGCAACCGCTGCCCGATTTGTATCACATGTTACCGGACTCGGACAACTGTCAGAAATAGAAGACACAAGTTCGTCATTAACATAAATCTTTAGATCATACAATGCACTATCTCTTACAGTAAAAGCTTCAAGATATAGATGATCAAAGGTTTTGCCGTTAAACTCATACGTCCAGGTTTTTATGGTATCAAAATATTCTGACACTCTGTTCGAAAACTTTGGATTAAAATAAGTTATATAAAAATTGCTTTTGGTTGCAAGTTTACTGGTCAACTCATATTTAATCTGGTATTGTGTAACAGGTCGCTGAACATCGTCCTGAGTACACGAAAACACAAAAAAAGCTAAACCTGCAATTAGCAGCACTGAAATGGATGGTTTGATAAACTTCATGGTTTGGGACATTTATGGTTTACAAAAGTAACAAACTTTTGAATAATCAATATTATTGTTTGAGATTCATGAAACATCCTTATTTTTTTTATTTATTTTGAGCCTGAAGAGCAAAGGAATCAATACAAGACCGGTAAACATCATTGCCAGAACTAATAGAATCCTTCCAGGAAAATCTCCGCTTTCCAAAGTAAGTTTATCGGGACTTCCCTGTAGTTTATCCACAAAAATAGTATCCATAAAATTCTCATATACAGTATCTTTCAAATTATTCATCATAAATGCTGTATAGATATCTATGTAACCCGAAGCCGAATCAGCAGTGTATACTTTTGATGCTGCCACAGCCATTTGCTTGTAATTGTCAGCTATTTCCCTGTTTAGCCCATTTTCAAGTGCAATCGTCAAACTCTGTTTAAAATACTCAAAAGCTACAGTACTGTTTCCCTGTTGACTAAAATTCACACCCATTCTTGTAAAAACCTGGCTTACAAGCATTCTGTTGTTGACCACTTCAAGTTGCTTTAAAGCTTGTTGGTAATAATCATTTGATTTTTGAAACAATTCAAGTTTTTGATAAGAATTACCCAACGCAATCAGGCAATAGGCCCTTATTTCAAAATCATTTAGTTGTTCCTGTCTATCAAGGCATTGATTAAACAGTGCAATCGCTCTTTTTGTGTTTCCTGAATCCAGACTTAATTCTCCAAGATTCACCAATGCAAGTAATTCTCCTGCCAAATCGCCTGTTGTACGACACAATCGCTTTGCTTCATTAAAATTCCGACCTGCTTTCTTATAATCATGTTGCTCGAGAAACAATAGACCAAGATTGTTATAATAATTTGTTATACCAGTTGTATCATTCTCCTGAAATGAAAGTTGCCCTGCCATCTTAAAATAGTTATAAGCACTGTCATAAATCCCCTGGTTGTAAAAAACTGTGCCCAGATTATTTAGTGTATAGGCTTTTTCTGTTGCATCCTTCAATTGCCTGTCGATCAGGAGTGCCCTGTTAAAAAGTTTTTTAGCCATAACATAGTTACCCTTATCCTGTTGCAACAAACCCAGATTGTTGTTAATACTGGCAATTCCTTTAAAAGACTTCTCACTGTTGTAAATAGAAAGGGCATTTTTATAAAAGCCTTCTGCCTTAGAAAACTCTCCCCGAAAGTAATATATCAGTCCTACACTCTCTAATGAAACCGCCAGCTGCTGCTGATTATTTTGTTTTGCCAAATCAGCAGCAGTCATAGCATACTCCAGGGCTTTATCACGGTTGGTAAACTGATAAACAGAAAAACTGTCAAGCATCCTTTCCGTTTTATCAAATAACACAGAATCAATTCTTTGCCCTTTACCATCAATGCTATTTAGTAAAATCAGCGAGAACAAAATCATTATCCGTTTCAAAATAATCATTCCTGCATATAAGAGAAAGTTAATAACAACTTTACCGGCCCGCTGGCATATTATCAAATTCAAAAAATTCATTTTTGTCTTTTGTCAGTTTGAGGTGTATATACTCCAACGATTATGTATGGTCTGATTTTCAGATACAACTCATCATACATTAAATTCACGGCCTTTAATTCAGCAACAGATGAAAACCCTCCATTCTTTTGGCGGTACTCCACAATTGATTTAACAATATGATATTCAAAATAAGGATGTTTCATCAGATTCTTAAATGTCACATTATTAACATCAACTCTTTCAACTTTGGTTGAATCAACAATTATCTGCTTTTCAAACACCCTGTACTTTTCACTATCCATTCCAAAAACTTCCAAAAGTTGGGTTTTATTTGTAAAACCACCAAGTCGTTTACGATATTTTACAATTCTCGAAGCAAAAGACGGGCCTATTCCACTTAACAATGTAAGTGCTGATGAATCAGCACCATTAATCTCAAGAATAAGGTCTGCGGGCTTTTTATAACGCGCAGGGTAAACAGTATCCCGTTTCTTTGCCTGGTTATCAACCTCTTTAATAGCAATAAAAGTCTCTATTCGTCTATAATCTTCTTCTTTCAGAGAGTAAATCTTTTGAAGATCAGAAGGCTGTCTGAACTTTCCACCAGCATTTCGGTAGTTAATAATTGACTTTATAACCCATGGTTTTATGCCAAGTTGCAGTAAGCCTTTCTCATCAATTGTATTTGGATCGAAGGGGAAAAGAGAAATTGGAATCTCACCCGGCTTTGAATTGTTATCGAATTTGAGGTTGTTGGCAGCTTTATTTAAAATGATGGCAGGTGTATTTAAAAATGAATCAACTGATTGCTGAAATGAAAGTGGCGGGCTGTTATCTTCCTTAGATTCGAGCGGATTGATATATGTTGCAGCAATTAATGCTCCCAGAATTAATATCAGCACAATCAAACCATGCTGTTCACGGCGGGAAAAAGTAAAATATTGTTTAAAAGAATTCTTCATACCTGATATTCAGTCATAAATGATTCAAATAAGGCAATGCAATTTATGAAAATTCCATTTTTAACCAAAATTTAATTTGAAACAATTACATTTGCATAAGATATCCTTAAAATAACACATATGAAAACCCGAGCATTAACATTCCTTTTGATGATTTTGGCTATTTCCGGAACAACCAACTTATTGGCTCAGAGACAAAAAGCCGATGATATTCTTGGTGTATGGCTAAACGAAGACAAAGATGCGAAAATTGAAACTTTTAAAGCCGGTGGCCGTTATTACGGCAAAATCATCTGGCTGAAAGATCCAATTGATACAGAAACCGGGAAACCGAAACTTGACAAGCGCAACCCTGAAAAATCTCTTCAAAGCCGCCCGACCCTCAACCTCGAAATCCTGAAAGCATTCAAATTCAATGGAGAAGATGAATGGAAAGACGGAACTATTTATGATCCGAAAAGCGGAAAAACCTACAGTTGCTATATGCGGTTTGAAAGTGCTAACAAAATAAAAATCAGAGGTTTTATTGGCGTTTCATTGCTTGGCAAATCTACTTACTGGACCAAAACCAACTGATCGATAACCTTTTAAAGAACATACTAAGGAGATACTATTGTGGTATCTCTTTTTTTTGACTATTTGACCGAAAAAGTCGAAAATTTAATTTTGTTACATATATAAATAAGTGCAAATGATGCTGTATTTTTTTGTTTCTTTGCAATGAAATATTAACTAAAATCTGATCCTTATGCGGAAAACTATTATTACCATGCTGCT
The DNA here is from genome assembly GCA_964550695.1 of uncultured Bacteroidales bacterium. Lineage (GTDB taxonomy): Bacteria > Bacteroidota > Bacteroidia > Bacteroidales > TTA-H9 > CAZKCK01. Next base: position 5,961 of record CAZKCK010000031.1, read on the forward strand.
TATTTCGGCTGCTACCATTACTGCCATTGCCGGCGGTTATCAGGTTCGGCTGCAAGGCGCAAGACAAACTGGAATGGGGCTTATTGGCACACCATTGAGTGGTGGTGCCAGCAGTATTTTTTACAATCCCGGTGCCCTGGGATTCAATAAAAACAAATACGAATTCACAGTCGGTATCAATGCGATTATGTCAAAAATTTCATACAGATCGGTTGAATCTGATTATACTGCAAAAACTGACAATCCTGTTAGTCCACCATTCTTTTTTTACGGCGCTGGTAAAATTACCGACAAACTCACAGCCGGTTTAGGAATTTATACTCCTTATGGAAGTAAGGCTGTTTGGGCTGACGACTGGAAAGGCAGATACCTTATCCAGAATATCGGTTTAAAAGCCTATTATATACAGCCAACCCTTAGTTATCAGGTAACTGATAAACTTGGAATCGGTGCTGGTTTTGTATATGTGATGGGTCAGGTTGACTTACAGAAAGGATTACCATACAACAGTGCTTCAAATGTCAACCTTTCGGGTAAAACAAATGCTTATGGTTTTAACGCTGGTATATTGTTCAAACCAACCGATAAATTCTCAGTTGGCGTGAATTACCGTTCAAAAGTTGATGTAAGTCTTACGGATGGTGATGCAAAATTTACCATTCCCACTTCTGTTTCCGGTTTAATTCCCACCGAAAACAAATTTGATGCAACATTGCCAATGCCTGCAAACTTTGATTTGGGCTTCTCATATCAGGCTACTGAAAAATTATTGCTGGCCATTGAGCTTGATTGGGTTATGTGGAGTACTTATGACAGCCTGTCGTTTACATTTGCAGAAGCTGGTGAAAAGCTGAACAGCAGCAATCCCAGACTCTATAAAGATTCTTATATCCCACGTATAGGTATTGAATATACTGTGAATGAAAAACTTAAACTGCGCACCGGAGCCTATTATGATGCATCACCGGTCAACAGCGATTATTTCAGCCCCGAAACAGTTAGTCTGAACACAACAGCAATTTCATTCGGGCTATCATACAAGCCTATTCAAAACCTTTCAATTGATTTGTCGTATCTTCAGTTATTCGGCCAGGAATCTGAAAAGAAATATACTCCGGACAACTTCTCTGGCATATACAAATCAACTACTTACATACCAGGTTTTGGAATTACTTATAGCTTCTAAATTTAAAAAAACAAAAAAATATGAAAATAAGATATTTCTATGCATTGGCAGCCTTGCTATTTCTGGTTGCGTGCGAGCCAAAAATTTCCGAACCTGTAATGTCTTCCGGAAGTGCCGATTTCAGCAAATATGTAGCTTTAGGAAATTCACTTACTTCAGGTTATGCTGATGGTGCTTTATATAAATCAGCTCAGGCAAACTCTTACCCGGCAATTCTGGCCACACAATTTGCAAAAGTTGGTGGTGGAAATTTTGTACAACCGGTGGTCGACAATGAAGACGGTCTGTTGGCAGGAAAACGCATTTTGGGTTATTCAACCGATTGCAAAGGTGTTAAGTCGCTCTCACCTGTTATGGCCGGTGGCAGCCCTACTGGCATCCCTGGCGCACTGGCTCCGGTAGGCTACAGTGTGAACAACTTTGGAGTACCAGGCGCTAAAACCCTGCATCTGCTTGCTCCCGGCTACGGCAGCGCAGCCGGATTGCTTACTGTACCACCAACAGCAAATCCATATTTTGTGCGCTTCGCCTCAAGTGCAGCTACCAGCGTTTTAGCAGATGCAATGGCTGCAAGTCCTACTTTCTTCACTTTATGGATTGGAAATAACGATGTGCTTGGTTATGCACTTGAAGGTGGCGAAAACAACACCTACGGTGAAGTTTGCACTCCTGCTGCAACGCTAAATTTTGGGTACGAAACATTGATCACCACGCTGACTTCAGGTGGCGCCAAGGGAGCAATTGCCAATATACCCGATATTACTTCAATTCCCTATTTTACAACTGTACCGTACAATGGTTTGTATCTTACCGCTGAGCAGGCTGCTCAACTTGACGGTGCTTACCGGCTGACCGAACTTGCTATTCAGGGAATGGGACTGACCGGTTTTACCTATGATATTCATTTTGCTGCCGGTTATAATGGCTTTGTGGTTGAAGACAGAGAATCAGCATTACCGCTGCCCGGCTATCTTAAAGTTCGTCAGTTAAAGCCGGGTGAACTGGTTCTCCTGACAGTTCCACAGGATGCTATAAAATGCGACGGGATGGGTTCATTTGACATTGCAAACCAGAAACCTTACGGCATTCCGCAAAACTACATTTTAGATGCCGCTGAAATCCAGAACATTCAAACAACAACAGCCGCCATGAATGCCAAAATAAAAGAACTGGCTGATGCAAAAGGACTTGCATTTGTTGATGTGGCTGAAAAACTCATATCTGCAAAAACAGGGCTTGTGTTTGACGGATTAAAATTAAATACAAAATTTGTCACCGGTGGATTATTTTCACTTGATGGTGTACACATGAATGCTCAGGGTGCAGCTATTGTTGCAAATTATTTCATTGATGCAATCAACGCCAAATATGGTGCTTCTATTCCGAAAGCTGAAGTTACAAGTTATCCCGGAATTCTCTTCCCGTAAGCATCAACTTATTCGTATAAAAGCGCCCCTGATGGGGCGTTTTTTTTGAAACACCGAAACTAAACTTACCCATTCTATTCCAAAATAATTATCTTTGCAGCCCATCATTCATCCTCCTGATAGTAGAAAAGATGTTTTTTTTGAATAAAACGAAAAAAAGATGGGTACAATTTTTACAATTTAAATAATTCGTGTATCTTTGCACTCCCAAAATACGCAAGTAAATACATTAATATACAATGGCTAATCACAAATCATCGGCAAAAAGGATTCGCACCAACGAGAAAAAAAGGTTAAGAAACCGCTATTTCGCAAAATCAATGAGAACTGCGGTTAAAAAATTCCGCTCAATCGTTGATAAAACCGAAGCTACTGCACAGCTTCCAAAGGTTGTTTCAATTATTGACAAACTTGCAAAGAAAGCCATAATTCATAAAAACAAGGCTTCAAATCTTAAGTCGAAGCTTATGAAAAAAGTTAACACGCTATAAAACATAATTTTATAGATTTGTAATATTGAGCCCCCTGAAAATTCAGGGGGTTTTTTATTTTGATTGCCATTAAGTTTATTGTACATTTACACTTGAATATTGAAACTAAAGTTATGGCAACATTTATCAGAAGAACAAGCGTAAGGTTTAACCCTGATCCGGCCAGGGTTTCAGCAATATTGTATAATCCGGGGCCCGAAGCCAGGGTTAACTCTATTATTACCAAAGTATCCGAAATGCCGGAAACTGCAGCTATGCTTGCACTAAATCAGGTAATGAAGGAATTTGTGCCGAGGCATCGCAATCTTTCCAAAACATATCTAAAACATTTCCAATTGGTTGTAGCAAATGCTGATTTTGATCAGTTAATGGTTAATCAGTTGAGCGAGCAAAAAAAACTTTTAATAGGTGCCTATTTTACAGCAGAACATTCAATTGAATCAGCAGCCTTATACAATCCGGCAATTGTGGAAGACCCCGACCAATCAGGACTGGAATCCGGCTATAAAAGACTGATAATTGCCTTCAGAGCCAGCGGAGGAAGTTATGTGTCATCAATTGTTTTCAGAAGTGCTGTCATTGACAACAACGACAATATATTTCTTGCTCCTGTAAGCCCGGTTATTGATAACCCTGAGATTTCCAGAAACAGCATGTATGACAAAAGCAGGTTTACTGCACTGCTGCAAGCCATGGACATTCATCCTACGCTTACGAACACCATTCTTTCGCACATCAATAGTACTTTCACATATCAGGAACTTGAGGCCACCATACACAAATATGGTCAGACTGCCGAGCTAACACAACCAGAGACAAAAGCCTTAAAATCAATTAAATGGTTAGCTGATTCCTACGCAGAATTGTTTTTCCCTTATGAATCAGATATTTCCGAAAGAATGATTCCTCCTTTATCAGAAGACGACATCAACGGCGTTGAAGATTCACGCTTCGTAAAATTTTCTGAAGATGACGGGCAAATATCATACTACGCAACCACACATTCCTTTAACGGAATTACTTTTCTTCCAAAATTAATTCATACAAAGGATTTTCTTAAGTTCAATATCCGGCCCCTACAGGGTGAAAAAATGATGAACCGTGGTATGGCACTGTTTCCCCGGAAAATCAACGGCAAGTATGCCATGCTCGGAAGACTCGATGGAATAAATAATTTTGTACTGTACTCGGATGCTATTGATGTATGGAATACCGGATATAAAATTCAGGAGCCTGCCTATCCATGGGAATTTGTACAGATCGGGAACTGCGGTTCTCCCATTGAAACCCAACACGGATGGATTGTAATCACCCACGGTGTAGGCCCGATGAGGAAATATTGTCTTGGCGCCATTCTTCTTGACCTCAACGATCCGACAAAAGTAATCGGACAACTGAGTGAACCCCTGTTGTACCCCCATGAGCAGGAAAAAAACGGAATGAAACCCAATACAGTTTATTCATGCGGTTCAGTGATACACAACAACAGAATTATTCTACCCTATTCAATCGGGGATACCTATTCAGGAATTGCAATTGTACCACTTGATGAAATATTTCACCGTATCCTCCCTTCAGGAGGTAATATTCCTATTCCATCCGAAAAACCATCTGTGAAAGGACGAATTCTGCTTGTTGAAGACGACCTGATCCAACAGAAAATAGTTGCTTCCATCTTAAGAGCTGACGGATATGAAGTTGAAATTGCAGGTGATGGGATTGTTGCACTCATGAAACTTTCGAAAAGTGAGTTCAACCTTGTTGTTTCAGACATCAACATGCCCAATTTTGATGGAATACAACTTATTGAATACCTGAATCAAAACAATATTCATATTCCCTTGATATTCCTGACAAGTTTACACGACACAGAAACACTTGAGCAAACCAGACAACTGGGAGCAAAAGACTTCCTGAATAAACCAGTTAACAGGGCTTTACTACTCGAAAAAATAAGTTCGGTAATAGGCTAATCCATAACAAAATGCCCTGACAAATCAAATTTGTCAGGGCATTTTTAATTTTTATGAATCGTATATTAGCGCTTAATAAACTTTGCTACTTTAACAATTCCGGAAACAGATTGATAACGAACCAGATAAAAACCAGCAGTTAAGGAAGCTATGTTTAGCCTTTGGATTGGCAATTCATCTGCGACTTGCAATGATAACACAACTCCGGTAGCAGGGTTGATTATTTCAAGTATACCGGATTCAACATGCGGAATACTAATTTCAATATTCTCATTTGCAGGATTCGGAGAAACCACCATTGAATTAGTGCGTTCAGCAACTTTGGATAAAATTCCATCAGTGGAAATTTCTACAGGCCCACCTGATTTTAAAGTATTATTTTGCCATTCAAGGTTAATAAGCTTCGTAGCTGTATTTCCTCTGAACGTGATATCAGCAGGCTGATTCGCCACTACAGAAACAATATTGGCATCTGAATTTATCACAAAACTAAGTGCATACTTTAACAAACTATCAGGCAAGTTACTTCTGTCAATAACAACCTGCAGATTGGTACCGGTAAGGCTGGTACTGAGTACACTATAATCTCTGACCTGCATATATTCAAACACTTCCTGCAATGGAGCCATCCAAACCCTGTCAGAACCATTTTTACCATAAGTATTGGCAACATAATTCATGTAATACTCATAAGTAGGAAACACAAGACTTCCTCCATAAGTCTGAAAACCAACCCTATGCGTAAAATCATTGTACCAGATATGATTTCCGTTCACACTCAGGTTTGCTGCATTGTCAATATGCTGGGTTATATTTGACTGATTATAGTAATCATCATACAAAAACCGTTTAAACAATTTAAAGTTGGTATAATTGAGCGGGTTACTCACATTTAAACCATTCGGATAGCCACTATATCCACCGTTATTCCCATAAACAGCTACCATTCCGTTGGCAAAAGCGGGTGCTACATATCCCTGATCTCCTGAAGGCACTACAAAATGCCTTGTTGTAAGACCAATTTTATTTTTGATGTATTTTGTGTTCTCTACAATTTGGAACACATAATCGGTTCCGGCACCTGCTGAATGTTGTAAAGAATGATTAAAGACATTCCAACCTGCATTCACCATGGTTTGCAATTCAGGCCAATTAATTGAATTGGTTGAATTTACGTGAATATCATTCATTGATCCCCCTAAAGAATACCAGGAAAATCCTCCTTTAAATTTAACATCATTTCCACAACCATCCGTATAAAACAAACCCGGATAAGTCGTATTATTTCCGGCTACATATCCACCATTCAGTAAAGGGAAAGCGCATGTATAGGCATCACGCAGTCCGTCATCAAGCGTCATACTGTAGGCAAAGTCTTTATTGTATCTTAAAGTAGCTTTCTGTATGTCAAATGTGGTGGGGGCAGTTGCGAAGGTTACATTCAGTACCAGCGCGTTGGCGGGAAGGCTTTGTTGTACAAGTACTGTGGCCGTATCACTATGATTTTCAAGACCATTGCTGTCGAAAACCCTGGCTGTAAATTTATGCAAACCACCTTGTATATTGTTGTAACTGATTGTAAAGGGTCTGGAAACATCTTCACCAATTTTTACACTTCCGTCGTAAAATTCGATTTTGCTAGCCTGCACAAGCCCAACATTGCCCATGACTACAGAGGCGAGCAACTGTCCCGGACCATTTAAACCATCGTGAATATTATTAATTTTCCCTTCACCAAACCATACGAAAGGAGTAGAACTTCCTACAAATTTCATCAATGAAAAACCAAGTTCAAAATTCCCTGCTGATGCGCTGTATGGAAATTCAAACATTGCCAACTGCGTAAAATCAATGGATGCATTAAAACTGGCCAAAGGAATTCTGATTGCCTTCCATCCATTGCCCATGTTTTTGGCTGAATTCATATAGGGCGCAAGCGACAAGGATCCTACACCCGAAGGTTTAATCAGAATTGATGAAAAATCTGCGCCACCGGCAAAATCTTTAAGTACTATTAAAAGAGTATCATTTCCACTGGCAATCACATTTTGTGGCGATCCATATACATTGGTTGGCCCATAACCCAGTTTAAGCTTCCTAAAACCAGTCTGATTATTTACAACTTTAAGGTAGTCAGGTCCTGCTGAAACCTCATTTGACACCAGTGCTGTTACATTAAAATCAACCGGCGCATAATACATGGTATTGCTAAGGGGTGATGTGATAGAGACAGCTAATGGCGATGGCAACACCGGTGGAGGTGAAACATGAAATGCAATAGGTAAACTCTCATCTGTGAGTCCAAGCAATGAATACGCGACAGCTTTTACAGAATAATTGCCTTCGGGAAGGCTATTCATTTTAAATTCATATGGGTAACCATTGTCCTCACCCAATCTAGAATTTCCACTAAAAAATTCAACTTTACTAATATAATCGCCAGTATTTGTTGCTTTTACCAAAGATGCAACCAGTTCCCCGGGACCACCTTTACCATTGTGTGAGTTATTTGTTTTACCATCACCAAACCAAACAAAAGGAGAAGTTCCACCAGTAAATTTAACAGACTTGATGGCAATATCAAACATCCCTGCATCAGCACTATATGGGAACTCCATATAAGCAAGTTGTGTAAAGTCAATTGAAGGATCAAAATCAGACAGGGGTATGATAATGGTTTTCCAATCGGAACCAATACCACCCACGGCATTTATATAGGATAAAATACCCAGATTACCAGACGACATTGGCTTAATTTTAATATCTGCCCAGTTTGTTCCACCTCCGTTCTGATCACGAAGTGTTATTTCGAGATGTGTATTTCCTCCAGCCTTTACATTGTTCCCGGGTGTGTATATACTTGTGGGATTATATCCAAACTTAAGCTTCCTAAACCCAGATAAAGCATTGGAGACATCAAGATAATCAGACTCCGGTGCCGGTACACCATTCACCTGCGCAACCAAATTCACATTTGCCGGTGCAGGGTATTCTGAATTTAGTACTGGCTGTGTCAGGTTTACTTCAATAAAGCCAGTTGGAGTATTTTGAATCACAGAAATATTAGAAACAACAGATTCATAATAACTTCCGTCATTTAAAATCAATTTAGCGTTGATAGCATAATCACCAACGGGTACATTTTGCCATTTTAGAGCGTAAGGCTCATAAAGATCCTCTCCAATTTTAATACTGTTGGCATAAAATTCAACCTTTGATGCATAAACTGACGGAAAAACAGCAGGGATCAAAGAAGCAACAAGTTCGCCGGGACCTCCGTTTCCGTTGTGTTTGTTGTTTGTTTTACTTTCCCCGAACCATAAAAAAGGAGCGGTACCTCCTATAAACTTGATTTCAGAAAACCCTAAATCAAAATTGCCTGCATTTGCACTATAGGGGAATTCAATGTTTGCAATCTGGGTAAAATCTACTCCGGGCCCAAAATCAACAAAAGGAATGGTAATAGTTTTCCATTCATTTGAAATCCCGCCAACCGCATTTACATATGATTCAATTGAAAGCGAACCTGAACCGGCAGGCTTTACAAGTATGGATGACCAGTCAACAGTTCCGCCAAAATTCCGTAAGGTGATCTGCATGGCATTGTTCCCGCCTACTGTTACATTCACATTGGGGCTGTATACGCTGGTCGGGCTGTATCCGAATTTTAATTTACGAAAGCCTGTCAGGTTATTGGTTACATGAATGTAGGCAGGTGAAGGAGTTGCAATACCAACAACATTGGCTGCAATATTAATTGTTGCGGGCGCATTGAACTGGGTCAGATTTTGAGGACTTGCCAGCTCAATTTGCTGCGCAAATGCTCCAACCGTAATAAATAAAAGTAAGAATGTATATATTTTGATCATAAATTTCTTTTCTGAACCGGTCTATCGGCAAAACCTATACCAAGTAATAAAAATGTTTATTGAAAGCAAAAAAATATAAACAAAATACTAAACTACAATGCTTTACTATTAAGAAACATTCTAAAAACAACCAAGTAACCAGAAATACTCTTTAATCAAAAATTCCAAAATTCAGACAAAGAACATCAAAATAAAACGGTAGTAATGTTTAAAAAAAATATGAACTATTGCTTATTAATTCAGAAAATACATTGCCAAGATTTGCATTGATGGCTAAAGATTACCTACAAAAATACAATCTTTATTCAGGCCAAGCAACATTCTCAAACTGAAGAATCTTATAGCTCATGCTGTTAAATTCATAAACAGCAAAAATTAACCGATTTAAAACAAGCCTTACTTTTTGATAAATTTTGAAACCCGGACTGTTTTATCTGTAGATGTATACCGAAGAACATACAAACCCGCTGATAATGAAGCTACATTCACCTCAACAACTTTCCGGGATATAACATCCATATTTATTACTTTACCTGCAGTAGGGTGAATGATTTCCAGCAGACCCTCAGTGGCTTCGTTGAAAGTAATTGTAAGTAGTTCACTTGCAGGATTTGGTGAGATTACAATATCTGAATACGCAGTTTTTTCCTCAGCAGCAACTACTTCGGTTTGACTATTGTAATTTCCGCCTGATTTCAACACATTACTTTCCCACTCAAGATTGATGAGTTTAGTGGAAATGTCCTGATGTCCTTCGGGTGGTGGTGGTGGATTCTCACCAGCGTATACCGGATGCCCTTTAAATGTTATAGTTGCCGGCTGATTAGCAACTACCGAAACAATATCGGCATCAGAACTGATTACGAAACTAAGGGCATATCGTAACAAACTGTCGGGTAAAAAGCTTCTGTCGATGGCAATCTGCAATTGATTACCACTAAGACTCGTACTGAGCACACTCAAATCCCTAACCTGCAGATATTCAAAAACTTCCTGTAAAGGAGCTACCCAAATGCAATCGGAACCATTTTTCCCATAGGTATTGGCAATATGATTCATATAAAACTCAAAAGTCGGAAATACAAGACTACCTCCATAAGTTTGAAAATCAACCCGATGAGTAAAGTCATTGTACCAGTAATAATTGCCATTGGTACTCAGATTTGCTGCATTATCGATATGCTGGCAAATATTTGAAGGATTGTAATAATCATCATACAAAAATCTTCTGAACATTTTAAAACTTCCGTAATTCAACGGATCCTTTACATTTAATCCATTCGGATACCCGCTATATCCGCCGTTGTTAGCGTACACTGCCACCATGCCATCGGCAAAGGCTGGCTCTACATAACCCTGATCACCCGAAGGAACAATAAAATGACGCGTGGTGTATCCGGTTTTATTCCGGATATATTTTGTATTCTCAAGAATCTGATAATCATAATCTGTCCCCGGGCCTGCCGCATGTTGTAATGAATGGTTATACACATTCCATCCGGCAGTAAGCATGTTTTGTAATTCATTCCAGTTGAGGTAATTCGTAGAATTAATATGCAAATCATTCATTGAACCTCCAAGCGAATACCATGCAGATCCACCCTTGAATTTGAGATCATTTCCACAGCCATCTGTGTAAAACAAACCGGGATAAGTTGTATTGTTACCGGCAACATATCCTCCGTTCAGCAAGGGGAATGCACAGGTATAGGCATCCCTGAGTCCATCATCAAGTGTAAGACTGTATGCAAATTTCTTGTTGTATCGCAAAGGCGCCTTCTGAATATCTAAAACAGTAGGCACTTCTGCAAAGGTAACCGTAAGTACCAGTGCACTTGCCGGCAGACTTGGCTGAACCAGCACTGTAGTTGTATCACTGTGGTTTTCTAAACCATTGTTATCAAATACTGTGGCTGTGAATTTATGTAATCCTCCCTGGATGTTATTATAATTAACGAAATAGGGTTTTGTAAAATCCTCTCCGATTTTTACAGTACCATCAAAAAAATCGACTCTGGTTGCCTGCACAATTCCAACACTTCCAAAAACAATACTCGCAAGCAACTGCCCGGGACCATTAAAACCATCGTGTATATTATTTGTTTTCCCCTCTCCGAACCATACAAAAGGTGTGGGGCCACCCACAAATTTTATCAAGGAAAACCCCAATTCAAAATTACCAGCATTTGCGCTGTAAGGGAATTCAAACATCGAGATCTGGCTAAAATCAATAGAAGGGTCAAAAACGGAGAGTGGAATGCTAAGTTTCTTCCAGCCATCACCCATATCTATAGCTGTATTGATGAATGGAGCAAGTGTGATGGTGCCTATTCCGGAAGGTTTAAGAATAATGGATGCAAAATCGGCATTTCCGGCAAAATCTTTCAAAACAATGGTCAGCGAATCATTTCCGCCAGCAATTACATTTTGAGGTGAACCATACAAATTATTCGTACTATACCCAAGTTTTAACTTACGAAAACCGCTCAGGTTATTTACAACCTTCAAGTAGTCAGGCCCGGGCAGAACTTCATTCGAAACCTGGGCTTTAACCACAAAATCTACCGGGGCATAATACATTACATTATTTTCGGGTGAAGTGACTGAAACTGAAAGTGGTGACAAGGATACCGGTGGAGGAATGACACTAAAATCAACCGACTCACTTTCATCTGTCAAACCTTGCTGAGAATAAGCAATAGCCTTTATGGTATAAGTTCCCTGAAGCAGGTTATTCATTTTGTACCTGTACGGATAACTATTGTCCTCCCCCAATTTAACATTTCCACTATAAAATTCAACTCTGGTTACATAATCTCCTGAATTAGTTGCTGGAACAATTGATGCCACCAACTCCCCGGGACCTCCGTTTCCATTATGAGCATTGTTGGTTTTACCGTCCCCAAACCAATTAAAAGAGTTAGCTCCACCGGTAAATTTAACAGATTTGATCGAAATATTGAATATTCCGGCATCAGCGCTATAAGGAAATTCCATGTATGCAAGCTGCGTAAAATCAATAGAGGGATCAAAATCGGACAAAGGAATACTTATGGTTGTCCAGTTATCAGTAATACCCCCGGCTGCATTTACGTATGCAGCCAAACCCAGATTCCCTGATGAATTTGGTTTAATACGTATATCATTCCAGTTGGTTCCACCACCATTCTGGTCACGCATCGTAATTTCAAGATGTGTATTGCCGCCTGCTATAACATCATTACCGGGATTATAAATACTGGTAGGGCTATAACCAAATTTAAGTTTTCTGAATCCTGAAAGAGTGTTGGTAACTTGCAAATAATCCGATTCTGCAGGAAGAACTCCAATAACCTGAGCTTCAATATCCACATTACCAGGCTCCTCATATCCGGCATTTTGTAGAGGGCTTACAATATTAACTTCCAAATTTCCTGTAGGAGTATTCTGGATAACTGTAACATTAGAAATATTCGATTCATAAAAACTCCCGTCATTCATCTGCATAACAGCCCGGATTGCATATTCACCAGCTCTGACATCCAACCATTTAAAGGAATATGGCTCAAAAGCATCAGTCCCCTTCAATTCTCCATTGGCGTAAAATTCCACTTTTGATACATATACCGGTGGATAATCTGCCGGGACCAAAGAGGCGATTAACTCCCCGGGACCTCCATTCCCATTGTGCTTGTTGTCAGTCTTACTTTCACCGAACCACAAAAAAGGAGATGAACCCCCTATAAATTTTATTTCTGAAAACCCTATATCGAAAACCCCGGCATTTGCACTGTAAGGAAATTCTATATTGGCAATCTGTGTAAAATCAACACCCGGTCCAAAATCAGCAAGCGGAATGGTTATCGTCTCCCATTCATCTACAATTCCTCCAACTGCATTTACATAGGGTTCAATTGATAAAGAACCAGATCCGGCAGGTTTAATCAATATTGAAGACCAATCAACATCAGCACCAAAATTACGTAAAGTTATCTGAACTGCATTATTGCCTCCAACTGTTACATTAACGTTAGGCGTATAAACACTGGTTGCGCTATATCCAAATTTCAGCTTTCTGAAACCGGTAAGATTATTCGTAACATGAATATATGCCGGAGACGGTGCTGTAACACCAGAGGCAGAAGCGGTTAGGTTAATAATTGCAGGCGCATTGTATTGTGACAAATCAACAGGGTTCGTAAGCTCAATCTGTTGTGCTGATACACCATAAACCAAAGCGATGAACAAATATAATAATGCTTTTTTCATATACAACTTTTCAAAAAAGCCAGCATTCCAAAACCTGTTCCATGATATTACAATGCGCACCTCAATTAAATAAACAAAGTTAACTTACATTATTACAATAATTTAAAAGTAAAATCTTACTAATTAATTAAAATAAACAAAAGGAATATTATAATAAAAGTTCCAATTCATAAAAAAGGTTCCAAAAAACAAACAGTTTCTGGTTAATATAGTGTGGCAACACATACCTTTTTAGATTTTTCCCATTAAAACCTCAATACGGTTATGTCCAAAAATTATTGATTAAAAAAATTATTGATTAATAACAATTTACATAAAGATGACGAATTACTTTAATAAAAAAAACCAACCGAATATAATCTCGTCTTAATCTGAAATCATTGTCATGTTCCAATATCTGGAATCATAAAATCTCTTACCACATCAAAAAGGAAAAGTTGTATATGGTAACCAGAAACAAAAAAGCCAGACGAAAAATTAGTCTGGCTATAAAAGTCAATAAGATATAATTTATCTGGCGTATTTAAACGCCTTTCCCGGATATTTAGCAGATTTACCAAGCATTTCTTCGATCCGAAGCAACTGATTGTATTTTGCGATACGGTCAGTACGGCTGGCTGAACCTGTTTTTATCAAACCGGTATTGAGTGCAACTGCAAGGTCAGCAATAGTGGTATCTTCGGTTTCACCAGAGCGGTGGCTCATAACAGCAGTATATGAATTAACATAAGCCATATGAACAGCATTGATAGTTTCGGTTAAAGAGCCTATCTGGTTAACCTTTACGAGGATAGAATTTGCAACACCCTTCGAAATGCCTTCGGCCAGACGGTTTGTATTGGTTACGAACAAATCATCGCCAACAAGCTGTATTTTAGAACCAAGTTTATCGGTCATAAGTTTCCAGCCATCCCAATCGTCTTCTGCCATACCGTCTTCGATAGAAATGATGGGGTATTTATTTACCCAATTGGCCCAATAATCGACCATTTGTGCCGGAGTTAGTTTTTCACCTGTGGATTTCTTGAGGTGGTATACATTCTCATCTGTAAGAAAATATTCAGAAGAAGCCGGGTCAAGTGCCATATAAATATCTTCACCTGGTCGGTAACCAGCTTGCTCAATGGCCTGAAGAATAACAGTAACAGCTTCTTCATTCGATTTAAGATTCGGGGCAAAACCACCCTCATCGCCAACATTGGTTGAATAACCATTCTTTTTCAACACTTTTGCCAGATTATGGAATACTTCGGCACCCATCCTGATAGCTTCAGTAAATGATTTTGCACCCACAGGCATAATCATAAATTCCTGAAAATCGATTGAATTATCAGCATGTGATCCTCCGTTGATGATATTCATCATTGGAATTGGGAGCGTGTTGGCATTCACACCACCTACATATCTGTAAAGTGGCATCCCGGCCTCCAGAGCAGCGGCCTTTGCAACTGCAAGCGAAACACCGAGAATAGCATTTGCTCCAAGATTGCCCTTATTGGGAGTACCATCCAGTTCTATCATCCTGGCGTCAATATCATTCTGGTCAAAGATATACATGCCCTGTAACTCTTCACTCAGCACTTTATTAACATTGTGTACAGCTTTTAAAACGCCTTTACCCAGAAAAACGTTTTTATCGCCATCACGAAGTTCTACGGCTTCATGTATTCCGGTTGAGGCACCCGACGGTACGGCTGCCCGGCCGAGCACACCGTTTTCGGTAACTACATCAACCTCAATGGTAGGATTGCCCCTTGAATCCAAAATTTGACGGGCAAAGACGTTTACAATATGGCTCATCGAAAAAATAGCTTTAAATGAATATTATATTTTATTAAAAAAGTTGTTGTGCAGACATACAAAAAGGACAAAGTAAAAATACTTTATCCTTTCTTTTACAGGATTGGTTTAGAATACCTATTCCTTTGTTTCGGCTACAGTAGTTTCAACAGGTGCAGCATCGGATTTCTTACGTCCGCGGCGTGTTTTACCTGCTTTAGCGCCTTTCTGTTCTCTGGTACCAATAAGCAGTGTATTGTAATCAACCAGTTCAATGATACACATTTCAGCATTGTCGCCTTTGCGGAACCCTGTTTTCAAAATTCTGGTATACCCTCCCGGACGGGTGGCAACTTTTACAGCAATTTCCCTGAAAAGTTCAGTAACAGCTTGTTTGTCCTGAAGATAACTAAAAACAGTCCTGCGGTTATGTGTTGAGTCTTCCTTGCTGCGATTTATCAAAGGTTCAACAAAACCTCTGAGGGCCTTAGCTTTAGCAAGTGTAGTAACTATTCTTTTATGAAGAATCAGCGATGTGGCCATGTTTGACAACATAGCTTCCCTGTGGGTACTGGTTCTTCCAAGATGATTAACTTTCTTTCCGTGTCTCATATCAATTAGTCCTTATCTAATTTGTATTTATCTATTTTCATACCGAATTCAAGACCTTTGTTATCAACCAGTTCTTCCAGTTCGGTCAGAGATTTTTTGCCAAAATTTCTGAATTTCAACAGGTCGTTCTTGTTGTAAGAAACAAGTTCACCAAGGGTTTCAACATCGGCAGCTTTCAGGCAGTTGAGTGCCCGGACAGACAGGTCGAGATCGACCAGTTTGGCCTTCAGCAATTGCCTGATATGTAATGTATTTTCGTCAAACTCTTCGGTCGATACTTTAACATCATGATCAATAGCAATCTTTTCATCTGAAAAGAGCATGAAATGGTGGATGAGTATTTTAGAAGCTTCTTTGAGCGCATTTTTAGGATGAATTGAACCGTCGGTAAAAACCTCTATGATCAGTTTTTCATAGTCGGTCTTTTGTTCAACCCTGTAATTTTCGATGGAATACTTAACGTTACGAACCGGAGTATGAATAGAATCGATAAAGATTGTACCGATTACACTGTTCAGTGATTTATTCTCTTCTGCGGGTACATAACCTCTGCCCTTTTCAATAGTCAGTTCAATGGAAAGTTTAACCGATTTTTCCATATGGCAGATAGCAACTTCGGGATTCAGTACCTGAAAAGAAGTTAAAAACTTATTGATATCGCCAGCCGAAAAAACTTCCTGACCGCCGACAACCACATGTACCTTCTCTGAAGTTTCCGAGTCGACCTGACGTTTAAATCTGATTTGTTTCAGGTTTAGGATAATATCAGTAACATCTTCAACTACTCCTTTGATAGATGAAAACTCATGCTCAACGCCTTCAATCCTGATCGAGGTGATTGCGAATCCCTCAAGCGAGCTTAAAAGAATACGGCGAAGTGCATTTCCGATTGTTATTCCAAAACCAGGTTCTAGAGGACGAAATTCAAAGACTCCTTTGAATTCATCAGAGTGAACCATTACTACTTTATCGGGTTTTTGAAACGCTAAAACTGCCATATATAAGTTGTTATCTGTTAATAAACGAATCAGGGCTCTTACTTTGAGTACAATTCCACGATAAGCTGTTCCTTGATATTTTCAGGAATTTCATCGCGTGAAGGGTAGTTCATAAATTTACCACTCATCAGACTGGAGTCCCATTCTAACCATGCAAACTGATTTGAACGGCCCTGTAATGAATTGGCAATAACTTCAAGGGATTTAGATTTTTCCCTGATGCTGATAATATCACCGGCGTGCAACTGATAAGAAGCAATATTCACGATATTGCCATTCACCATGATATGACGGTGGCAAACAAGCTGACGTGCTCCCATACGGCTTGGAGAAATACCCAAACGATACACAACGTTGTCAAGACGAGATTCAATGAGTTGCAGCAGGTTTTCACCGGTGATCCCTTTTTTACGGGCTGCCTGATGAAAAATATTTCTAAACTGACGCTCCAGTATACCATAGGTATATTTAGCCTTTTGTTTCTCGGCTAACTGAAGGCCATATTCGCTTTGCTTAGACCTCTTTTTGGACTGGCCATGCTGTCCTGGGGGGTAGCTTTTCTTTTCGTAGCTTTTATCAGGACCGAAAATAGGATCCTTGAATTTCCTTGCAATCTTGGTTTTGGGGCCAATATATCTTGCCATACCTGAAAAATATAATTCCTTAAAATGTAATTCCTATATCAATACCATTATACCCTTCTCCTTTTGGGAGGACGGCAACCATTGTGTGGCAATGGTGTAATATCGCGTATTTCAGTAACTTCAATACCTGCGGTATGGATTGTTCTGACAGCAGACTCCCTGCCTGAGCCGGGACCCTTTACAAATACTTTCACTTTGCGGAGTCCAAGATCAAAAGCGACTTTAGAACATTCCTGTGCAGCCATTTGGGCAGCATACGGGGTGTTTTTCTTTGAACCCCTGAATCCCATCTTACCTGCTGATGCCCAAGAAATGACTTGTCCGGCATTGTTGGTAAGGGAGATAATGATGTTATTGAACGAAGCATTGATGAATGCTTTTCCAATTGCTTCGACCTTGACGACCCTTTTCTTGGTGGTTTTGGTAGTTTTAGCAGTTTTTGCCATATCTTATCCTTTTCTCTTTCAAAAACAGATGAATAATTAGCCTTTAGTTGCTTTTTTCTTGTTAGCAACAGTTTTCTTTTTGCCTTTGCGTGTACGGGCATTGTTTTTTGTACTCTGTCCGCGTGTAGGAAGCCCGAGACGATGG
Organism: uncultured Bacteroidales bacterium; assembly: GCA_964550695.1. GTDB lineage: Bacteria > Bacteroidota > Bacteroidia > Bacteroidales > TTA-H9 > CAZKCK01. The sequence continues at coordinate 23,779 of CAZKCK010000031.1, forward strand.
CGAATTCCCCTGTAGCAGCCAATATCCATCAAACGTTTGATGTTCATTTGAACTTCAGAGCGCAATGCACCTTCAACTTTATATTTCTCGTTGAGAATCGTACGGATCTTGTTCTGATCTTCATCATCCCAATCCATAACCTTTTTGTTCCAGTCAATGCCAGCTTCTGTGAGAATATTCTGCGCGGTTACCCGACCAATGCCGTAAACATAGGTAAGTCCAATTTCGCCTCTTTTATTCTTTGGTAAGTCAATACCAGCTATCCTAGCCATATCTTAGTATTATATTAAATTTATCCCGTTTAGTTTAACCCTGTCTTTGTTTATACTTGGGGTTCTTTTTATTAATTATGTAAATTTTGCCATTTCGTCTGACAACTTTACAATCAGGGGTCCTGCGTTTTACTGAAGCTCTAACTTTCATAACATTACAGTTAATATACTATATTTAATCATTTGTATCTAAAAGAAATCCGACCTTTTGACAGGTCGTAAGGTGTCATTTCAACCCTCACCTTATCTCCGGGTAAAATTTTGATGTAGTGCATCCGCATTTTACCCGAAATATGAGCTGTAATTACATGTCCGTTTTCAAGTTCTACACGGAACATTGCATTACCAAGAGATTCAATAACAGTGCCGTCCTGTTCAATGGAAGGTTGCTTTGCCATATTCTATTTTAATGTATTAACAACTTCTTCTATAAATTCAAATGTTGATAAGACCTCAGCTTTGCCTTTTCTGATCACGACATCGTGCTCAAAGTGTGCCGAAGCAAGTCTGTCAGCAGTACGGATTGTCCAACCATCCTTTTCCTGAACAATCTGACGCGTTCCAAGGTTAATCATAGGTTCAATTGCTATCACCATTCCTTCAAGCAATTTAGATCCGATTCCTTTTCGTCCGTAGTTCGGAACCTCAGGCTTTTCGTGAAGATAAGCTCCGAGTCCATGACCAACAAGATCCCTGACGACAGAATACCCGTACGACTCAACATATGATTGGACAGCATAACCAATATCGCCAATCCTGTTACCAGCAATTGCAGCTTCAATGGCCAGATTCAGTGATTCTTTGGTTCTTTTCAGCAGCAAAAGTCGCTTTTCATCAACTTCTCCAACCGGAAAAGAATACGCAGAGTCACCATGAAACCCATTCAAATATACACCACAATCAATTGACACAATATCGCCGTCTTTAATTTCATAGTTACCGGGGATTCCATGCACCACAACTTCATTCACAGAAATACAGAGTGAAGCAGGAAATCCATTGTAACCTTTAAATGAAGGAACTGCTCCGTTATCATGGATAAATTCCTCGGCAATCATATCAAGCCGACTGGTTTTAATGCCCGGCCTGAGATATTTTGCTACCTCAGCAAGGGTTTTACCAACAAGCAAAGAACTAATGCGAATGAGATCAATCTCTTCTTCGGTTTTTTGAAGTGACATCTGGTTAATTCGGACTTAGAGCGAACCAGATGAACGGCCTTTGATTCTGCCTGATTTCATCAAACCATCATAGTGCCGCATCAAAAGATGGCTTTCAACCTGTTGAAGGGTATCGAGTACCACACCAACAAGAATCAGCAATGATGTACCACCAAAAAACTGAGCAAACTGTGAACTTACTCCAATCAATCTGACGAGTGCCGGCATAATAGCCACAAAAGCCAGAAATACAGAGCCTGGGAGCGTAATACGTGACATTACAGCATCAATAAAATCAGCAGTCTTCTTTCCGGGTTTAACACCAGGAATAAAACCACCATTTTTCTTCATATCTTCAGCCATCTGATTGTGATTAACCGTTATAGCTGTATAAAAATATGTAAAGATAATAATGAGGAATGCGAAAGTAAAATTGTACCAGAAACCATTAATATCAGTAAAAGCAGCAGCAAACCCCGAAAGACTTTCAGAATTAGCGAAACCAGCAATTGTCAATGGCAGAAACATGATAGAAAAAGAAAAAATAATTGGCATTACTCCAGCAGCATTCACTTTAAGCGGAATATACTGACGCACACCACCATACTGTTTATTCCCAACAATCCTTTTTGCATATTGCACAGGAATTTTACGTGTACCCTGCACCAATAGTATAGTAATCAGAATTACAACAATCAGTACTGCTATTTCCAATACAAAGAATACAAGACCACCACCTTTTTCTTCCATCCTTGACAGGAACTCGCTTGAAAGAGCAAACGGAAGACGTGCAATGATCCCAATCATAATGATAAGTGAAATACCATTGCCAATACCTTTATCGGTAATCTTTTCACCGAGCCACATTACAAACATGGTACCCGAAACCAATATCATGATACTACTTGCCCAGAAGAATGTTGAAGGAGAAGTAATACCCGGGTCGAAAGGAGTAATTGCCTCAGGAGGAAGTTGTGATATAACATTGGCTATATACGCCGGAGCCTGCATAGCCGTTACAAAAATGGTAAGGTATCTGGTAATCTGATTAAGTTTTTTGCGCCCACTTTCTCCTTCTTTCTGCAATTTCTGGAAATATGGCACGGCCATACCCAGCAACTGAATAACAATGGAAGCAGAAATATAAGGCATGATCCCCAATGCAAAAATAGAAGCATTAGAAAAAGCACCACCAGAGAACATATTGAGCAGTCCCAACAATCCGTCAGAGGTTTGCTTATCAAGAGCCGTCAGTTTTGAGGGATCGATTCCGGGCAGAACAACATAAGAACCCAACCGGTATATTAAAACAATACCGATAGTATAGAAGATCCTTTTTCGAAGGTCTTCGATCTTGTAAATGTTACGCAGTGTTTGGATAATCCGTTCCATTATGCATCAAATTTTTGTTGCAACACCACCCAGAGCTTCAATGGCTTTTATTGCGGTTTGAGAAAAAGCGTTGGCTGTTACCTCAATTTTAGTGCTGAGGGTGCCTCTGCCAAGAATTTTTATCAAATCGTTTTTTGAAATGAAGCCATTTTCAATAAAGACTTCAATATCAAAAATAACAATACCCTTCTCATCAGCAAGCTTTTGTAATACATCAATGTTAACACCGGTGTATTCAACCCTGTTGCGATTTTTGAAGCCGCCTTTAGGCAGACGTCTGTACAAAGGCATCTGACCGCCCTCGAAGCCAATTTTATGGCTGTAACCTGAGCGAGACTGGGCACCCTTATTCCCTTTTGTAGCAGTTCCGCCTCTACCAGATCCCTGACCACGGCCAATACGTTTGCGCCCTTTTACCGAACCTTCTGCGGGTTTAAGATTACTTAAATCCATGTCTTTTAGTTAATTATATTATGTTAACTTAGATTTCTTCTACTTGGAGCAAGTGTCCAATTTTATTTATCATTCCGAGGATTTGAGGTGTAGCCTCATGTTCAACGGTTCTATTCATTTTTCCAAGACCAAGTGCAACGAGGGTCTTTTTCTGGTCAGCAGGACGGCCAATCTGGCTTCTGACTTGTTTAACTTTAATTTTAGTCATAATTCTGCAAGATTAAGATTATCCGTTAAAAACAGTATCCAGGTCAATTCCCCTGAGTTGAGCAATAGTCATGGGATCACGTAATTGCAGCAAAGCATCAATGGTGGCTTTTACAACACTGTGAGGATTGGAAGAGCCTTTTGATTTGGCAAGAACATCCTTTACACCAACGCTTTCAAGTACAGCACGCATAGCACCTCCAGCAATTACTCCGGTACCTGCAGCAGCAGGTTTCAGGAAAACGAGAGCGCCACTATATTTACCATATTGTTCATGTGGGATAGTACCTTTTAAAACCGGAACTTTCACCAGATTTTTCTTGGCATCATCAACACCTTTAGCAATTGCTGCAGTAACTTCCTTTGCTTTTCCAAGGCCGTAACCAACAACACCGTTTTCATTTCCTACAACAACGATTGCCGAAAAGCTGAAGGTACGACCCCCCTTAGTAACTTTCGTAACCCTTTGTATGCTGACCAGACGGTCTTTAAATTCGATTTCACTCGATTTAACTCTTTGTATATTAGCGTTTGACATACCTAGTTATTAAAAAATAAGACCACCCTCTCTGGCTGCATCAGCCAAAGCTTTTACTCGACCATGATACAGATATCCGTTACGGTCAAAAACTACTGATGTAACTCCAGCTTCAATGGCTTTCTTAGCGATAGCCTGACCAACCAGTTTAGCCTGTTCAATCTTTGTAATTTTGCCAATTTCGATATCTTTCGACATTGTTGAAGCAGCTGCGAGCGTAACACCGGCAACATCATTTACTATCTGAGCAAAAATTTCTTTATTGCTTCTAAAAACAGTAAGTCTCGGGCGTTCAACAGTTCCGCTGATTTGCTTCCGGATTCTGTGTTTAATCTTGAAGCGCCTTAATTCCTTTTTATTCTTGATTGACATTCTTCAATAATATTTATTCGGTTATTTAGAAGCGGTTTTGCCTGCTTTCCTGCGGATAACTTCACCACTGAACCTTACGCCTTTGCCTTTATAAGGTTCAGGAACACGGAATGAACGGATTTTAGCCGCAACCATACCCAGAAGCTGTTTATCATGCGACTTCATGATGATGGTCGGATTTTTACCTCTCTCTGTAATAGTCTCAACTTTTATTTCAACTGGCAGCTCCACAAAAAGGTTGTGCGAAAAACCAAGAGATAATTCAAGCACCTGACCGGTTGCAACGGCTTTATATCCAACACCGAACAGTTCCTGAGTAACTGTAAAACCTGTAGTTACACCAGTAACCATATTTTGTAACAGTGCCCTGTACAATCCATGGCGTGAGTTCACATCTTTATCACCTTCAACCGTGCGGGTAAGAAGTAGTTTTCCATCTTCTATTTTAACTTCTACTCTGGGATCAACCTGTTGTGAGAGTTCGCCTAAGTTACCTTTTACAGTAACCAGATTTTCAGAACTCACATTCACTTTGGTTCCGGCAGGAATTTCGATGGGTTGTTTACCTATTCTAGACATTTGTAGGGTTCTCCTGTATTAACTGATGAAACATAATACTTCGCCACCAACTTTAAGTTTTCTGGCTTCTTTATCGGTCATTAAACCCTGCGAAGTAGAAAGAATTGCAACTCCGAGACCATTTAATACACGTGGCAGGCTATCTGCTCCTGTATATTTTCGTAAGCCGGGTTTACTCACTCTGACCAACTCGCGTATTGCGCTCATTTTGGTTACAGGGTGATATTTCAAGGCTATTTTAATGTTTCCGGGAATAGTTTCATCCTCAAATTTATAATTCAGGATATAACCTTTCTCAAAAAGAATCTGCGTCATTGCCTTTTTAAGGTTCGATGCCGGGATTTCTACAATCCTGTGGTTTGCCATCACGGCATTCCTGATTCTGGTCAAGTAATCTGCTATCGGATCAGTTACCATATCTG
>CAZKCK010000032.1:0-19201 GCA_964550695.1 uncultured Bacteroidales bacterium
ATCACCGGGCCAGTGCACTCCTTTATATCGGCAGATTAGTCTTGCAACAGTAATTGTATCCCGTTGACAATATTTTGTAATCCGTTCTAAATCATTGTCAATCCAGTAAACCGTCCCCACCATGCTTCCGTCAATATCATCTTTGGGGGTGGGGATGCCAAGGATTGTTGCTAGTAGTGATAAAGAAGTGTAGTTTTTGTAATCGCCGAATTTCCAGAGTTCCATCGTGTCGAGATGTTGCACTTCCCAGGGTTTTTTGGCAGAATTGTCGAGCGGGCCGGGGATCGGAACATTGTTGATGACCATTCTGCGGGCAATAAACGGAAAATCAAACTCTTTGCCGTTGTGTGCGGCCAGATAGTTGTCGGTTCCCTTAAAAAATGAGTTAATAAGACCTGCAAAATTTTCGAGAATGATTTTTTCTTCATGTCCGGCAAATGATTTGACGCGCAATGTATTGCCATTGAAATATGCTGCTGAAATACAAATAATCTTCGAAAACTCTGAATAAATGCCTGCCCGCGAATAAAGGGTATCCGGGGTGTCTTCATCAGATTTTTTCAGATAGGATGATTTTTGTTCCCAAAAGGGTTTGAGTAATTCAGGAACAGATTGATAATCCGGCCATAACGAAACTGTTTCAATGTCAAGAAACAGTATTTTCTCAAGTTTAATATTGTCTAACATACGTTTTTGATTTGTGATAAAATTAATAAAAAGGCAAATCCAAAAATTCTTTTATTAAATATTTCACAAATTACGAATTTGACTTTTTTTGTTGATACCCGGCTTACCTTTGCACCCGATCCTGAAATTATTCAATATGCACCTGAATGACCTTGTTATCACCCCAACTGCCGATGGCTCACATACCTTGTTTGTGCCTCACCTCAATGAACATTATCATTCCGTGCATGGTGCCATTCAGGAGTCGATGCATATTTTTATAAACTACGGGTTGAATTATTGCAAAGACCTTCAACAACCAATTACAGTGTTTGAAGTGGGTTTTGGCACCGGTCTCAATGCCTTACTCTCTGCCATTGATGCTATACGGAATCGGCGGAAGGTGGATTATATTACAACTGAACCATTTCCGCTACCGGAAGACATGATCAACCGGCTAAATTATACTGACAGTTCGGAATTAAAGGAGTTTGCCGGAATTTTTAATGAGATCCATAAAGCAGAATGGGATCATGGACCTGTGCAGATTCATGAATGGTTCAGGATTGAAAAGTTGAAAATGTCATTTGCCAAAGTTGTTGATTATTCGGGGTGTGTTGATGTTATCTATTTTGATGCGTTCGGTCCTGATGTAGTGCCGGAGATGTGGGTTACAGACGCATTTGTGCAAATGCACAGAATTCTCAGTCCCGGTGGAGTGCTTGTAACGTACTGTGCAAAAGGTGCGGTAAAACGGGCTTTAAAAACTGCCGGATTTGATGTTGAACCTTTACCGGGACCACCGGGTAAAAGAGAGGTTACACGTGCTTTAAAGAAAAATCTTGAGGAATCAGGTTTCAGTGAAAAATAAAGGGATTTTTGAGAAATCAAAAGTATCAGGCAGATACTGTAACAAGATATTACCGATGTTTGATTTCGAAGTTTTCATATTCCTGTACATCAGCTTCAACAACATCAATACGCTGAATGATAGTGCCTAATGGGCCTTTGCGGCACCACTCAATAAAGCCTTCAAGATTGCTTTCTTCGCCTTCAGCTTCAATAAAAAAACCACCGTTGTGTTTACGCCGGATATAACCTGATACTTCATGCTTGTAGGCTTTTTCCATCACAGAAAATCTGAAGCCGGGAGTATTACTTTCTGCAATTACGGTAATGTTAAAATGCTTCTTCATCAGATGATAAATAGGTGCTATTGTTTGCGGCTGTAAAGATATAAAAAACGTGTGAAAATTATTATTTTACTAAAAATTCTTTGTGTCCGCTGTTTGGAACCGATTCAACAAATGTTTGTTCAATTCTGGACCGGGCAGGCCCGCGTGAGCACCAAAAAATAAAAAGATTAATTGAATCTTCTGCTCCTTCGGCTTCCAGGTAAACGCTGCCGTCACGATTGTTTCTGACAAATCCGGCAATTTGCAGTTCAATTGCTTTGTTGAGTACAAAGTATCGGAATCCAACACCCTGCACCTTACCGGTAATCAGTATTGAAATGCTTTTCATATCCTAAGGGTTTAACTTTCTGGTAATCATATTGTCAATCAGCGTAAACAATTGAACCGGCGACAAAGTGCGCCAGGGAATTTCATTGAATCTGCCACCAAAAACCATATAATAATCCAACCGGGCCTTTTTGAATTCCTGTACAACATGCTCTCTGAAATTAATTGCTACAATCCAGCCATCTTCAATGTCATCAAACCATTCCTGATAATAATCATCAGTATCACTATGAAAATTCAGTATGTTTTCACCAATGAGAATAAACTTTGTAATGCCTTTAAGATTAAGATAATCAGCCACATCGCGTTTAAGGTACATGATATCGTTGTGCAGGCAGTCATTCCACTCGCCAATAAGTTCAATAATGCTGTAGCCTGCTCTGTAATCCGTATACAGAATTTTCATGTATAGCGTTGAAGAACCGAATTCGTCCCAAAGCGGATGGATATAATAATTATACACTGCATTCCGGCATAGGGTTGTGTGATATTTTCGTCCAAAGAAAGGCGAATTGGGGTCTTTTTCGGGGCTGTAAAGTTCAACCCATTTTGTAAAAGGTGAAATGTCTTGCATGCCGTTTTTTGGGGCTATCCCCCGATATTACTAAAATGATTTGTATGATTAACAGAACCGCATTCTGGTTTGTTGCTTACAGCAAGCTGAAAGGCTCTTACAGGGCCAAGTTCCCTTACATCGTATTCAGTATCGTTGAAAAGACAAGGCTTTAATTTGCCATTTGCTGTGAGTCTTAATCTGTTGCAGATTTTGCAGTTACCGCCTTCGCCTCCTTCAACAGTTTTAAAAGTTCCGTTTGCAAGGCTCATTTGATGTATGTATCTGATGTGATATCCATTTGTATCGCAAAATGCTTTTACCAGAAGTGCATCTGCTTCATTCCGGCTTTTGTTAATAACACAATTTATTTTTATTGGAGTAAGCCCGGCTGCCTTTGCCGCCTCAATGCCTTTAAACACCATGCTTAAATCGCCGGTGCGGGTAATGGTCTTAAATTGATGAGGGTCGGTGGTGTCAAGACTGATGTTAATCCGTTTCAGACCGGCTCTGGCAAGATCAGAGGCCAGTTCATTTAGCAGCAATCCGTTGGTAGTCATCGAGAGGTCTTCTATTCCGCTGATCACGGCAAGTTGTTCCACAAGGTTTACAATGTTGCGCCGCACCAGGGGTTCTCCACCCGTCAGCCTGACTTTGCGTATGCCATATTTTACGCCCGTTTTTACCACTTCAGCAATTTCTTCAAACGAAAGTATGGAATTGTGCGGCAAAAGTTTTACCCCATTCTCCGGCATACAATAAATGCATCTCAGGTTACAGCGGTCAGTTACTGAAATCCGCAGGTAACTGATTTCGCGGTTAAAGCTGTCTAACATTTACTTCGGTCCCTTCCGTTAATTCAAAAATTCCCGTTTCCATAGCCAGCATTCCGTTGGCAGCGGTATAAGCATTGATGTGGGCAGAGCCGTGGTATTCAACCGGATATACTTTATTGTCCTTCATGATTACGGGCATGATTGATTTTCGTAGGGCTTTTTTCCGTTTTATGGTTTTAACCAGAGGTAACCTGCGATAAACCGGTTCGAAATTTCTTCCGCACATTTTTGCAATCAATGGTTTTACAAGCAACTCAAACTGTACAAATGCCGATACCGGATTTCCGGGTAATCCGAAGAATAACTGATTTCCCTTTTTCCCAAAAACTGTTGGCCGGCCTGGTTGTATGGCAATACTTTTAAAAAGGATTTCAATTCCAAGTTCTTTTAACACCGCCGGAACATAATCAAAATCTCCCATCGAAACACCACCGGTAAGTATTACTATATCACCCTTTTCCATTGCATTTTCAAGGACCAGTCGCACAGCGCCCGGGGTATCGGCTGCAATGCCACCGTAAATAGCGGCTGCACCGGCTTCCTGTGCCTGCGATATAATCTGCCAGGCATTACTGTTCCTGATCATAGCACCCGTTGGCTTTTCCCAGGGTTCAACAAGTTCGTCGCCGGTAGATATTACCACTATCTGGGGCTTACGGTAAACCAGGGGTTGCGTTTGTCCGACCGTTGCCAGTACTGCAATATGTTGTGATCCGAGCAAAGTTCCGGCTTCAAGTATACATTCGCCAAGCCTGATGTCTTCGGCTTTGTAAGCGATATTGGCAGAATTGATTTTTCCGGGAACACGAACAATGTTTTGTGACGGATCTTCCACATCTTCAATCATAACCACGCTGTCGGCACCCTGGGGTATCATGGCACCGGTCATAATGCGTGCACATTGCCCTGTCGAAATTTCCTGCTTTGGTACTGAGCCTGCCGGGATTGTTTCCACAACAATCAGGTTGCCCGGAACGTCAGTATTTTTGCATGCAAATCCATCCACGGCTGATTTGTTGAAGGGGGGCATATTGATATCAGCCATTACGCTGCCGGCCAGTACTCGTCCTGAAGCTGCAGTAAACTCAATATTTTCCGTTCCGCACTGAACCGCAGATTCCTGAACTAATTTATAGGCTTCTTCAAACGAAATCATTTGGGATATTTAAAAATGCAAAGATAAATGATAATGTTTTGCGAACCCGGCATCTGTTGTTTGCTTTATACTGCTTTGGCTGAATGGCAGCACTTTGGTGATTGTTGATAACTAATTTCTGATAAAATGCCTGTGAATTGCGTTGCGATAACTATTTTTGGAGAATGGAAGATTTGATGAACGATAAAGCTTTAACCTCCGGAAAAACAGATGTTAAGCGCCGGAGGGCTCTTACTGCAGCCAATATTGCCGAATACGGAAAATTGCCTCCCCAGGCCGTTGAAGTTGAGGAAATAGTATTGGGCTCGATGATGTTAGAAAAGAATGCTGTTACTGCAGTCATTGATTTGCTGAAGCCTGAGGTTTTTTACAAGGAAAGCCACCAGCGAATATTTGGTGCTGTATATTCTCTTTTTGCAAAGAGTGAACCTATTGATATTATTACTGTTACGAATGAACTTCGGGTCAGGGGTGATCTTGAAATTATTGGAGGACCTTATTATATAGCTCAGCTTACCAACAGGGTGGCAACTGCATCCAATATTGAATTCCATGCCAGAATCATTCTCGAGAAATTCATTGCCCGTGAAATGATCCGTATTTCATCAGAAATTATGCAGGATGCCTATCAGGATTCTACTGATGTATTTGATTTGCTCGACAAGGCAGAGGCAAGCTTGTTTTCGGTAAGCGAGGAAAATTTCAGGAGACATTATGATACAATGCAATCACTTGTTCGTAAGGCTGTTGAAGGAATTCAGAAAGCGCGTGAACATGGGGATAATTTAACAGGTGTACCCTCGGGATATACCAAACTCGACAGAATAACCGGTGGTTGGCAAAAATCTGATCTGATTGTGGTAGCTGCCCGCCCCGGTATGGGTAAAACGGCCTTTATTCTTTCGATGGCACGCAATATGGCAATTGATTTTAAGAAAGCTGTAGCGGTATTTTCACTTGAAATGTCATCGGTTCAGCTTGTTACGCGTTTAATCTCAGCTGAAACCCAGTTGCCGGCCGATAAACTCAGGCGTGGAAGCCTCGAAGAATATGAATGGGAACAACTGAATGCAAAGATCAACAAACTGATTGATGCTCCTATATATATTGATGATACTGCAGCCCTTTCAATTTTTGAATTGCGGGCTAAATGCCGCAGGCTGAAAGAGCAGCATGATATACAGCTTATCATGGTCGATTATATACAGTTGATGACGGCTGGTGGAAATGACGGAAGAACAAACCGTGAACAGGAAATATCAACCATTTCACGTTCACTTAAAAGCCTGGCAAAAGAGCTCGACATCCCTGTAATTATCCTGTCGCAGCTTAACCGTGATCTTGAAAAGCGTGCCGGTTCAAAAAAACCAATCTTGTCTGACCTTCGTGAATCCGGTGCTATTGAACAGGATGCTGATATTGTTGTGTTTATTTACCGACCTGAATATTATAAAATTGATCAGGATGAGTATGGGCCTACACAGGGAATGGCCGATGTAATCATTGCCAAGCACCGGAACGGGGCACTCGAGGATGTGCGATTGCGGTTTATCAATAAATTTGCAAGGTTTGAAGATACCGAAGATGCGCAGTTCAATATTCCTGATATCCTGCCGAATGTGTCGTTTGACCAGGGATTTCCAACCATGAATAAAATGTCGAAAATGAATGATGAGGGAGCTCCATTCTAAAACAAAAAACCTTTCTATCCGTTTATGAATTGAATGATTTTCTGATCCCGCAGCATTGTATGATCTTTTTGACAACTTTGTTGCTGTTTTCTGTCTGATAAATTCTTGCCAATGAAAAAAATTATTTTTTTTATGTTGCTTTCTGTGTTACTGGTCAAAGGGTCAGAAGCTACCAGTTTGCTAATTCCGATGGATGAATCACAGACAAATCATTTGAAAGCCTATGGAATTGCATTTTGGGCTTTGGAGCAGGAAGTTGAAATCACCTGGCTGGTAAATTACAGAGGTGGCAGTTTCCTGTGTAACTACCTGAAGCCTATTGATAATGAATGTTCAGTAAGAGGTGTTACCAGAGAACTTATCTCCGATGCGCAAACTGCGTCTATTCTGGCGGAGATAAATCTGCCGGAAGTAAATATGGATGCGGTAAAGCTCCACAAAGCGCCTAAAATTGCGGTTTATTCGCCCAAAAACAAGCTTCCGTGGGATGATGCTGTTACACTAACTCTTACCTATGCTGAAATTCCTTACGAATTAGTGTATGATGAAGAGGTTGTGAATGGAATGCTTCCGCTGTATGACTGGCTTCACCTGCATCATGAGGATTTTACGGGGCAGTATGGCAAGTTCTGGGGAAGATACAAGGATGCGCCCTGGTATAAGGAGGATGTTAAAATTAATGAACAAATGGCTGCAAAGCTTGGGTTTGCAAAAGTTTCGGAGATGAAACTGGCCGTTGCATCAAAGATCAGGGATTTTACTGCCGGGGGAGGTTACCTCTTCTCGATGTGTTCAGCGCCTGATAGTTATGATATTGCGCTGGCTGCTGAAGGCGTGGATATCTGTGATGTGATGTTCGATGGCGATCCCATGGATCCGCAGGCACAGTCAAAACTTGATTATACAAGATGTTTTGCATTTACTGATTTTACAATCAGCACCAATCCATATGAATATGAGGTGTCAAATATTGATGTTGACCCCGCACGCAGAGGCGTGAGCCGCGACAATGATTATTTCGAATTGTTCGATTTTTCGGCAAAATGGGATCCGGTGCCAACCATGTTATGTCAGAATCATGAAAAACAAATACATGGTTTTATGGGTCAGACGACTGCTTTCAGAAAGCAATGTGTGAAACCCGAGGTACTGGTCATGGGTGAAACAAAATCTGCAGGTGAAGTTCGTTACATGCACGGCGAATACGGTAAAGGAACGTTCACCTTCCTTGGCGGACATGACCCTGAAGATTATGAACACCTCGTGGGTGACCCTCCGACCAAACTTGATCTTCACCCCAATTCAGCAGGATACAGACTTATTTTAAACAATGTTTTATTTCCGGCAGCGAAAAAGAAAAAACTGAAAACTTAACGTTGTAATCACTTTCCGGGTTTTACAATCCAATGTTGAAATTAAAGGGCTTACTGGTTACTTTGTCTCCTGAAGGTGTTGTGCCTTTGTAAGTTACTTCAACAGTAGAAGAGCATCCGGCAATTACATTGTACTGAATTTTAGCCTCATTTACTTCAAAATCAGGCATTTTTACCAATGTTAAACCACCCCTGAAATATCGGCATGAATGACTAAAGGCGATGGTGTCAGTAACTGTTGAGGTAAACCTGTCAAATTGATGGGCTTTGCCTTCAGAAGTACCTGTTAGGTAAAAGATGTCATCCGAATGGAAAGTTGGGGTATCAAGACCTTTTTTCCATCGTAAACTAAAATTCATACTATACTTTATAACAGAATTATAGGCATCGTTCAGTTGAATTATTCCATCGGAAATATTCATGCTGAATACTGGTTTTAAGCCACCTGTTTTATTTTTAATGATAACAATGCCGTTGATAGTTTTATTGTTGATTATAAGGTTGTTGAGATTAATGGTTGCAGTAGAGGCTGAATCGGTCATCAAAGCATCAGTTTCAATGCTGAAAGTGCCGAAACGTATTGAACCATCGGGGCAATGCTGGTTTGTGTCGTATCTGAAAATGTATTGGTTTCCTTGTTTTGAAACTAATGCTGAATCAATTGTACTAAAGGTTCCGGTCAAAAAATCAGGGTTAGTGGTAGCCTTCATGGTCAGTCGGAAAAAATCGGAAAAAGTAGCTTCGGCTGATAAGAAATCAGCAACGATGGCATTGTTATAGGTGTATTCAAATCTTTCAGAATCTGATGACTGACAGGCAAAAGCCAGAAGAAGCATTCCGATCTTTATATATTTTTTCATATCAGCAGGGCTTGCGTTTATAAGTCAGATAAGCAAAGGGATAAGGGTTGGAAGCATCGGGTAAATGCTCTTCACTTTGCACCAATTCCCAGTTTCCGAAATCAATTTCCGCAAAATAAGCATCGGCATCAAAATCGGCATAAATCCGGGTCAGATAAAGTGTTTTGCACAAAGGTAAAAACTGTTTGTACACTGAAGCTCCGCCAATGATAAAGCTTTCGGTGCCATCACCGCAAATCTTCAAAACTTCGTCAATACTGTATGCCATGACACAACCATCAATCTGTTCAGCCTGAACGTCAGTCAGTACGATATTGGTTCTGTTTGGCAATGGTCTTCTTGGAAGCGATTCGTAGGTGCGTTTGCCCATAACCACTTTATGTCCGCTTGTTAGCAGTTTAAACCGTTTGAGGTCTTCAGGCAGATGGCACAAAAGTGAATTGTCTTTGCCGATTGCGTTATGATTGGCTATTGCCACTATGAGCGATAGATTGTGCATTTTGAATAATCTGTTTTAAACTGAGATTTCACCTTTGATGTGAGGGTGTGACTGATAGCCAGTTAGACTGAAATCTTCGAATTTGAAGCTGAAAAGGTCATTCACTGCCGGGTTGATATGTAATGACGGCAATGAATAGGGTTCACGTGAAAGTTGTAGTTTGGCCTGCTCCAGATGATTCAGGTAAATGTGTGCATCGCCCAGGGTGTGGACAAAAGTGCCTGGTTTAAGACCTGTAACCTGAGCCACCATGTGCAGAAGCAATGCATACGAGGCAATGTTGAATGGAACGCCCAGAAAAATATCGGCACTGCGCTGGTATAGCTGGCATGATAACTCACCGTTGGCAACATAAAACTGAAACAGTATGTGGCAGGGTGGTAAAGCCATTTTTTCGATTTCACCAACATTCCAAGCACTCACAATATGCCTTCGGGAATCAGGATTGGTGTTTATTGAACGGATTACATTGGTAATCTGGTCAATATGCCGGCCGTCAGCCGTTGGCCATGAGCGCCATTGGTAACCATAAACAGGTCCGAGGTTGCCATTGGCATCAGCCCATTCATCCCAGATGGTCACCTTATTATCATGCAGGTATTTTAAGTTTGTGTCGCCTTTCAAAAACCATAGCAATTCATGGATAATTGATCTCAGGTGAAGTTTTTTGGTAGTAACCACCGGAAAACCTTCATTCAGATTAAACCGCATCTGGTATCCGAAAATACTGACCGCACCGGTACCGGTACGGTCAGCTTTGGTAGTGCCGTTTTTTAACACGTGATCAAGAAGGTCGAGATATTGCCGCATAATCTTCTATTTCAGTTTATCTGTTCCAGATTTAATGATGGTGGAGGTAGCATCGGCTTCATCACCCCATTTAACAGGTTGAATAATGCCGGTGCCTTTATAGTTCTGTAACCAGAGTTCAATAATCTGAATAATGGATGGATAACGCGTTGAAAGGGAAGAATAGTCTATGGCATTGATAGTTCTTGCAAACGGGTCAGCAGGAATTGCGATGATTTTGTCGTCAGTTTCACCATTGTCAGTAAGATGCAAAACGGCAAGAGGGATAATTTTTACTACGGATCCTGTTGGTATGCTTTCACTTATCAGCATTACATCCAGCGGGTCACCATCTCCGCCTTCAGCCTTATTTTGCATTGTTGACGGAATAAAGCCGTAATTGCACGGATAGGCCAGAAAATCTATAATACGGTCGCTGCCATTCACCTGGTTAGTTTCAAACTCTTTTGAAGTTGGGTTAAACTCGGTTTTTTTGTTTTTTCCTGCCGGAATTTCAACCACCATCATAAAAAGATGATCCTCACCAATTGATGGCAACCGTGAAAAATCCTTTTTACCGCATGACTGTATCAGTATACAGGTTACGACAATAGCAGTAGTTACACCAATACGCCGGTTAAAATACAATACTCTTCTGAACAGGGATGACATAGGTTTAAGCAGATTTCTTACCCGGATATTTATGAAAGTATTCCGGCCAGTGCAGCCGAAATATATGAAGCCATTGTACCGGCAATCATCGCTTTAATCCCTAATTTGGCGACATCGGCACGTCGCGAAGGAGCCAAAGCGCCAATACCACCCAACTGAATGGCCACCGAACTGAAGTTTGCAAAACCACAGAGGGCAAAACTTGCGATTACGATTGATTTGGCTGATAGTACTCCGGAATGAATAAGCGGTGTAAGGTCGGTATAGGCTACAAATTCATTGATAACCATTTTTGTACCCATCAGGCTTCCAACCGTCTGGGCTTCAGCAAAAGGAACACCCATGGTCCATGCAAATACTGAAAAAACTGCGCCAAAAATGCTTCTGAGCGTCAGATGCGTCACATCAATACCAACCATATCAAGTGATAATCCTGTCCAGGAAAGGAAGTTGCCAAAATAGCCAAGTAAAGCATCAACCAGGGCAATAAGGGCAATAACGCCGATCAGCATGGCAATTACATTCAGTGATATTTTCATTCCGTCGGTGGCGCCGTTGCTGATGGCATCCATCAGGTTGGCATGTTCTTTCTTGATTTCCAGTTTCACCACTCCCTTGGTTTCAGAGACTTCGGTTTCAGGATAAATAATTTTTGATATTACCAGTGCACCGGGAGCAGCCATCAGGCTGGCAGCCAGCAAATACGAAGCAGGAACGCCCATTGATATATAAATAGCCATTACACCACCGGCAATACAGGCCATACTTCCGGTCATCGATGCCATAAGTTCTGAACGCGTCATACCGGCAAGGTAGGGGCGGATCATAATCTGGGCTTCAACCTGCCCTACAAAGGCGCTTGCTACATTTGACAAAGCTTCGCTGCCGCTTACACGCATCAGCCAGTGAACAAACCTTGCGATTACGGCCACCACCCTTTGCATCAGACCAACATGGTAGGCAATGGCAACCAGTATACAAACAAAAATTATTGTAGGCATCAGAATGAAAATGAACATGCCCGATTTTTGCATATTCTCAGGCAAAATGCTGGTTACTTTTGTCAGATCACCAAAAACAAACATGGCTCCTTCTTTTGAGAAATCGAGAATTTTGTTAATGGCTTTGCCAATCCAATAGAATATTTCCTGACCCAGCGGTACCTTTAAAATGAAAATAGCCAGTACAATCTGTAGCAGTATTCCAGTGATAACGGTACGGTAATTTATTGCTTTCCTGTTATTCGACCATAAAAAGGCTAGACCCAGGATGAGTACAATGCCTATAATTCCGGTAAATCTGTCCATAAAATTTAGTTAAAAATATAAGTATTAATGGTTATTCTGAACTGCGGCGTTTTATTTCGTCGCGCAGAAGTGATGCTTTTTCGTATTCTTCATGTTCGATGGCTTCATTCATCATTTGTTCAAGCTCCTCAACAGTATTGGCATCATAAAACGATGTTTCCGGCTCATCAGCAGCAAGTTCCTGTTCTTCATTGGTTTTTTCGTCCATCACAATGCCTGCGGTTTCCATAATGTTTTCGTAAGTGTAAACAGGGCATTTGAATCTCAGGGCAAGTGCCACTGCATCAGATGTGCGTGAATCTATTTCAACTTCATTTTGCCCGTCGAAACAAACGATGCGTGCATGAAAAACTCCGTCAACAAATTTATTGATGATAACTTCTGTTATTTGTACATTAAAGGCCTCTGCAAATGATCTGAATAAGTCATGTGTAAGCGGACGGGCAGGTTTCATTTTTTCGAGTTCAATAGCTATAGCCTGAGCTTCAAAGCCTCCGATTATAATAGGAAGCCTTCGGTTGCCTTCTGTTTCGCCAAGGATAAGGGCATAGGCACCACTCTGAAGCTGGCTGTATGACATCCCGATGATTTCTAACCTGATTTTCTTCATTCGTTTCATTTATCTTGGCAATTGTTTAAAACATTGCCTGTGAATCAGTAATTTAATTAAGGGATTTTGACCCAATAAAACTAACAATTAATTTAGAACACAGTTTGTGGTCAGACTTTTTTTTATAAGATTTTTATACACCGGTTGTTAATTGTTAAAAATTAGATTGTTATAATATTCTATCACACAGTATTATAAAAAAGCTGTAATGATTTTTATTTGAAAGTTTGATTTTTAAAAAAAACATTGTAGGTTTGTTGCTATAATATCTAAAACCGGAAATATGAAAAAAATCATGACCATTTGTGCGGTTTTGCTCTTGCCGCTGATTACGTTCGCCAGTGAGGCGGACTTGTTGATTCCGGAGTTGAATACTACTTTTTTTGGAGGCAGTATCACTGGCAGCCAATTACTTCTGTATTCTTCCTCAATCATCTTATTGGGCCTTTTCTTTGGCCTTTGGCAGTTTACCCGAATTAAAAATCTGCCGGTTCATCGTTCAATGGCCAACGTGTCACATATTATATATGAGACGTGTAAAACCTATCTCCTTCAGCAGGGCAGGTTTTTGCTAATCCTTTTAGCTATTATTGGCTCGGCAATTTTTTATTACTTCTATGGCCTCTCAGGAATGGGCTTTGGCAAAGTGTTGCTGGTTCTGCTCTGGACTGTGCTGGGTATTGCCGGATCATACGGCGTGGCATGGTTTGGTATCCGTATCAATACGTTTGCCAACAGCCGTACTTCGTTTGCTTCATTAAGGAGCCGCCCCTGGGATGTGGTTTCGATTCCCTTGCAGGCTGGCATGAGCGTAGGACTTTTGCTTATTTGTGTTGAGCTGATTTTGATGCTGGTGATCCTGCTGTTTGTGCCTTCTGAAAGTGCCGGTGCCTGTTTTGTTGGTTTTGCTATTGGTGAATCACTTGGCGCTTCGGCCCTTCGTATTGCCGGGGGTATCTTTACAAAAATTGCCGACATCGGTGCTGACCTGATGAAAATCGTTTTCAACATTGGTGAAGATGACCCACGCAACCCCGGTGTTATTGCTGACTGCACAGGCGACAATGCCGGTGATAGTGTAGGCCCAACAGCCGATGGTTTTGAAACATACGGAGTTACAGGCGTTGCGCTCATTTCCTTCATAGTCCTCGCCGTTGCTGACATTCCTTTCCAGAGTACATTGATCGTTTGGATTTTTATGATGCGTATCCTGATGGTTTTTACCTCTATTTTCAGTTATGCAATCAATCAGGCCATTTCATCGGCAAAATATAAGAATGCCGAAAAGTTCAACTTTGAAAATCCGTTGACTTCTCTTGTATGGATTACCTCAGTTGTTTCAATTGTTGTAACATATATTGTAAGTTATTTTATGCTTGCCGATCTTTCAGCTCAGTCGGGCGTTATGCTGAACAACCTCTGGTGGCAACTTGCCAGCATTATTTCATGCGGAACCCTCGCAGCGGCCGTGATACCTGAGTTGGTAAAGGCCTTTACCAGTTCCAAATCAAGGCATGTGAATGAAGTGGTTGTGGCTTCACGCGAAGGAGGTGCTTCACTTACGATCCTTTCAGGTCTGGTAGCCGGTAATTTCAGTGCCTTCTGGCTTGGTATAGTACTCGTGGGGCTTATGTTTTTATCCTTTTTTATCACTACCGGATTTGCTCCTGTTGATACCTATACCATTACAAATACGCTTACAAGCGCTGTAACTACGGTGAATATCACCATCTTTGGTGAGTATCCTGCCATTTTTGCTTTTGGACTCGTGGCATTCGGTTTTTTAGGTATGGGTCCGGTAACGATTGCGGTGGATTCATATGGTCCTGTGACCGACAATGCACAGTCAGTGTTTGAATTATCGCAGATTGAATCGATAGAAGGCATTCATGCTGAGATAAAAAGAGACTTTGGCTTTGATCCTGACTTTGTGAGAGGTAAGCATTACCTTGAAGAAAATGACTCGGCCGGAAATACTTTTAAAGCTACGGCTAAACCCGTGTTAATTGGTACTGCCGTAATAGGCGCTACCACCATGATTTTTGCTATTATCCTGCTTTTGAAAAAGTATGGACTGCTCGAACTTCAGTTAATGGATCCGATGGTAATTCTGGGATTTATTACCGGTGGCGCTGTGGTGTACTGGTTCACGGGCGCATCTATTCAGGCTGTTACTACCGGTGCTTACCGTGCAGTTGAGTTTATCAAACAAAATATCAGACTCGATAAAACTGAGGCCGATATTGAAGACAGTAAAGCTGTTGTTAAGATTTGTACCAAATACGCTCAGGCGGGGATGTGGAATATCTTTGCTGTAATCTTCTCACTTACGCTGGCATTTGCTTTCTTTGATCCCAACTTTTTTGTATCGTATCTGATTTCAATTGCGGTATTCGGTTTGTTTCAGGCTATGTATATGGCCAACGCCGGTGGTGCCTGGGACAATGCCAAAAAAGTGGTTGAAGTTGACCTGAAAGAGAAAAATACTGATTTGCATGCAGCCACCGTTGTTGGCGATACTGTGGGCGATCCGTATAAAGATACATCTTCTGTTGCCCTGAACCCGATTATTAAATTTTCAACCCTTTTCGGGCTATTGGCTGCTGAGATTTCGATTCATATGATTATCAAAGCCCGTGAGACCGGCGCCACAAACTATTCACCGTACATTGGCGTCGTCTTTCTGCTGGTGGGCCTGTTTTTTGTTTATCGTTCATTCTATGGGATGAGAATTAAAAAGTAACTCCCAACCTTTCACTACTAACCAAAATCTGAAGCGGGTACCCATGTGGGGCCCGCTTTTCTTTTAATCATCAGGAGCCTTGCCGGGCTGAAGCCTGAGCCACAATATCCGGTATTTTGCAGAGTTATTTTGTAACAGTAACTTTGCAATATGATTGTTCACTTTCAGCCGGTTTATCCTCTTGCATTTTATGTGTCTTCGGCTTATTATATGAAAGTCAGGACGGGTTTTGCCGTGCATGAAATTATCCCTGACGGCAAACCGAGCCTGATGCTGAACCTGAATGGCGAACAGCACCGTTTGTTATATAACAATGATGTTTTTACAGGCAATGGCAATGTGTTTCTGGGAATTCACAACGGACCGGTAAAATGTTGTTATGGTGAAGAAGCTGAAATGATTATCATACGTTTTTATCCGCATGCCATATGGAGTCTCACGGGTATTCCCGGAGATGAAATGCTGAACAATGTTTGCAGTTCGGCAGATTTATTTGGTGATGGTTTTAAAGGTGTGTTTGATGCCATCAGAAAAGCTGTTCATCCCGATGAAAAACTCAGAATTGTGTTTCGTTTTCTTGATATGGAAGCCGTCAGAGCCAGGGCAGCGCATCCGGGCCTGATTGAAGGCCTAAGGGCCATTCACGCCACTGGTGGATGTGGCAGGCTGACCGCCCTTTCAGGGAATTCATACAACAAATACAAACAGTTGCAGCGGAGTTTTGTAAAAACCACCGGAATTGCACCCAAAACCTATTCACGCATGGTCAGGTTCGATCACATACAGCAGTTTCTGCGCACTGCCCGGAATCCCGATTGGTTTGATGTGGTGGCCCGTTATGGTTTTGCGGATCAGAGCCATCTGATAAAGGAATTTCTGGCCATTACCAACCATACACCTGTTGAATACCTGAACCGCCGCCAGGACTATTTTATATGATTGTCCTTTTTTTACAATGAAAGGATTCCGGCCCGGGATACTTTTGCAACTTCATCTTATAAAAGCTGTAATCTATGAACAAATCCTTTTTTCTTCTATTGTTAATCGCGTTAACCGTTAAAGTTACATTTGCCGTCAATCCCACTCAGACCGTAAGGGGTGCCATTAAAGATGTAGATACCCGGATTTCCATTCCCGGTGCCAATGTCGTAATTCTTGAGACTTCGCCATTGCTGGGTTCAACCAGCGATGCCGACGGGAAATTTGTAATTGAACATGTGCCGGCAGGCCGCTATAATATAAAGGTGAGCTTTATGGGATATGAAACGGTGGTCATGCATGAAGTGCTGGTGACTTCAGGTAAAGAAGTGTTTCTGAATGTTGAAATGAAAGAAACCATCGTAACCACAAATGAAGTGGTGATAAAAGCCCAAAGCAGCAAGGACAAGCCTCTCAATACCATGACTTCCGTAAGCGCACGTTCATTCAGTGTGGAAGAAAGTCGCAGGTATGCGGGCAGCAACGACGATCCGCTGCGTGCTGCTTCGGCATTTGCAGGAGTATCAGCCAATACTTCAACCGAACGCAACGATATTGTTGTGCGTGGCAATTCGCCCAAAGGCCTGCTGTGGCGGCTCGAAGGGGTTGATATTCCCAATCCCAACCATTTTGCAAGGGTGGGAAGCTCCGGTGGCGGGCTCACCATCTTCAGCAGTCAGGTGCTTGGCAACAGTGATTTTATAACTGCAGCCTTTCCGGCCGAATACGGCGATGCCCTGGCAGGGGTGTTTGATGTGCGTTTCCGTAACGGCAACAATGCCACCCGTGAATATACTTTTCAGCTTGGTTTGCTGGGCATTGATGCCTCGGCCGAGGGCCCGTTCGTGAAGGGCGGGCAGGCTTCATACCTGTTTAATTACCGCTATTCAACACTTGCCCTGCTGGGTAAGGTTGACAAGGAATTTGAGAAAACCATGCCCGATTATCAGGACCTCTCGTTCAAAATCAATATTCCTACCCGAAAAGCAGGTACATTCTCATTGCTCGGGATTGGTGGAATTGACCATTCAGGCCTTGAGCCGGAGGAAGATACCCTGAAATGGGAGAACTTTGAAGACCGACAGAAATCAAAATTGAACACTTCCATGGGTGCGCTGGTCCTTTCACACGTTATCAGCCTCAGCCGGCAGACCTGGATGAAGTCATCCCTGTCAGTCACCGGCAATAGCATCAGCTACGAAGACGGATTTTATGCCGGTGCCAGAAGCTTCAGACCTACGGACCGTTCGTCATACAGCAACAGCCGGGCTTCATTTGCATGGAACCTGAACACCAAATTTGGTCAGCGGTTGGTGAACAAGGCCGGATTTTACATCAACCACCTCATGTATGACATCAGCATCGAAGCCGAAGATGTGTTTACCGGACAATTCGGAACCATGGTGGATGAGGCCGGCAATGCCAATGCTTTTCAGGCTTTTGATCAGCTCAGGTTTGATTTCAGCGACCGGCTTTCAGTAAATGCCGGTGTGGCAGCCCGCCATTTTGATGTGAATGGCATGACGAGCATTGAACCCCGTGCGGGAATACGCTGGGAGCCATTTTCAGGCCATGCATTTAGCCTGGGTTACGGCTTGCACAGCCAGATGGAAAACCCCGTGATATACCTTGCCCGGAACAATGGCAACCAGATTAACAAAGACCTGGATTTTGCCCGGGCATCACATTATGTGCTGGGCTATGACTACATGATGAACGAATTTATGCGTTTTAAAACAGAGGTTTATTATCAGCATTTGTATGATTTGCCGGTGAATCCGGGTACTTCTTTTGCACTTATCAACTCGGCTGAGAGTTATTTTAATGATTCACTCACCAATGCCGGCCGGGGAAAGAATTATGGAATTGAGCTAACATTGGAGCATTTTCTGCATCATAATTTTTATTACCTGTTTACGGCCTCGTTTTACCGCTCAAAATATACAGGCGGCGATCAGATTGAACGTAATGGCAGGTACGATGGGCGTTTTGTGCTGAACGGACTGATAGGGAAAGAGTTTGCTGTTCGTGAAAAGAACCTGCTGGGCGTGAATTTCAAGGCCACACTGAGCGGAGGTGAGTGGTATATACCGGTTGATGAAGCAGCCTCTGTGGCTGCAAACCGCAGCGTGTATGACTATACCCGGGCCTATACCCGGCAATTGCCCTCGTTTGTATATACTGATATTACGCTGACATACCGCTGCAACCACGAGAAATATTCGGGTGTATGGGCCATACAGGTGAAGAATGTGCTGAATCACCGTCCTGCCGTGGGTTACAGGTATGATACCTATTCAAAAACGGTTGAAGAGATTCTGCCAATGGGTATGGTGCCCGTAATCAGTTACAAGGTTGAATTCTGATGTTGTAGAGACGCAGCATGCTGCGTCTCCTTTTAATATTGGCAATTTATCCGTATAAGGGGAAATGCCCAGCACCGTACGATAGTTCATGGTTTAAAAATAAACGTTGTTACGCAGCATGCTGCGTCTCCTTTTAATATTGGCAATTTATCCGTATAAGGGGAAATGCCCAGCACCGTACGATAGTTCATGGTTTAAAAATAAACGTTGTTACGCAGCATACTGCGTATCCTTTTAAATATTGGCAATTTATCCGGATAAAGGGGAATGCATAACGCCTTATGATTCGTTTACCGGTATGCAGTATTTCAGTTATTCCTGCTGCCTATTGCCTATCGCCTGTTGCCTATTGCCTTTCCCTGTTGTCTACTGCCTGTTTTCTTTCGGTGTTTCGATACGCTCAATTACCTCAGGGCAGGTTTTTCCCCATTGCCTATTGCCTGCTGCCTGCTGCCTTTCCCTGTTCCCCGTACTGTCGCTCAACATCTTGTCGTATTCAGTGAGGTTGTATTTTTTAATGATGTAGTTTGTGCGGCTTACCCATTTTGAAGACGATGCATAGCCGGTCCGTTTGAGGGC
>CAZKCK010000032.1:19301-25148 GCA_964550695.1 uncultured Bacteroidales bacterium
AGTTTGTGCGGCTTACCCATTTTGAAGACGATGCATAGCCGGTCCGTTTGAGGGCTTTCAGCCATTTCAGGGGATCGGCTTCGCCTTTCAGGGCTGCATAAAACTTTTTGCTGGTAACAAGGTTGGCAAAATGAGCAAAGGATGCCTCATCCGACACAAAGTCAATATACCGGTAGGCATAGCCTGATTTGGTTTTAGTTGATGGTTTTTTCCCTTTCAGACCGAAATGGTTGCATTTTTCAGCGCATAGTTTACTGGTTCCGGCGGCACTTTCATGAATGGCAATGCCCAAAACCAGGCTTGCCGGTATGCCGTGTTTCTGCATCATATCTACAGCCAGTGAATCAAATTGCTGCAGATACCCCCCCACATCGCGTTGTGCAAAGGCATAAAAGGCGCAAAAGGCAAACAATATCAGCAGGATGGTTCGCATAATCAGTATAACGGAGTAAAGATACGATTATTTTACAGTGAAATGGGTGCCTGGAAATGAATGGTTTCCGGATTCATGGCCATGCCCCCTGAGCTATGCTCACGTACCCTGAAAATTCAGTTGAATCTGAAGGGTTATCTGTGTCTTTTGCCTGCATTGTCGCTTCCTGAAATAAAATGAAGAATAGCGCAACAGACAGAATCCGCAAATAATAATGGCTTGTAATGTTTTTATCACTCTTTTGCCCCCCAAAATGATACCTTTGCATATTCAAAATCAATCTTGCCATGCAAAAAATCATCTTGCCCTTTTTATTCGTCTTTGTCTTTTTAACCGCACACACCCAGAACGACGATAGCTGGAAAATATTTGATGACACCAACCTGGGCAGGGTTGATATCACCATCAATCCCGATACTCTTGAATGGATTTATAACAACGTCGACAGCGATATTGACCATGTGGCAAGCATCCATTTTCACAATGGCAATATTGATGAAACCATCGATTCTGTGGGCTTCCGACTCAGAGGAAATACTTCAAGGGTCTCAGCTAAAAAGTCGTTCAAGATTTCCTTCAACAGTTACATCAGCGGACGCTCCTTTCATGGCATACAAAAGCTGAACCTGAACGGTGAACACAACGACCCGTCCATCATCCGCAGCAAACTCTGCTTCGACCTGTACAGTGATATGGGAATGACAGCCACACGCTCCAACCATATAAAGGTATACATCAATGGCAACTACTACGGGCTCTATATCAATGTGGAACATGTGGATGATGAGTTCCTGTGGAAGAATTTCAACGACGACTCGGGCAACCTCTGGAAATGCCTCTACCCGGCCGACCTCACATACCTTGGAAGCAATCCGTCAACCTACCAGAACCTTGGGGGCGACCACCCGGCTTATGAGCTTAAAACCAATACCACCGATCCGGATTTTACACGGCTCGTACACCTGATTGATGTGGTAAACAATACCAATACCACCCGTTTTCAGGATTCGCTCGAGAACAATATCTATATAGCCGATGTGCTCCGGTATCTGGCCATGAATGTGCTGGTTGGCGGCTGGGACGATTACCGCTCACTCATGAACAATTATTACCTGTACCATGAACCTACCCGGAAACGTTTTCACCTGATACCCTATGATTACGACAATACGTTTGGGGTTGACTGGTTCAATGTGAGCTGGAAAGATGCCAATCCTTACAACTGGCCTCAGGTTGCCAACGGAAGCCGGCCACTGGCTGAAAAGATGCTGGCCAACAATCAGTACCGCGACCTGTATACCCATTTTCTGGCTTTTTATTCAGTCAACACCTGTAAGCTGAGCCTGTGGGAACCCCATATGGACAGCCTGAAAACCATGATTACACCAGCCGCTCAGGAGGATAACTACCGTACACTCGATTATGGTTTTACGATGGATGATTTCAACAATTCGTATTCTTCCTCTTATCAGAACCAGCATGTAAAAACCGGAATCAGGGAGTTTGTGAATACGCGCAACAATACCATCGGCAGTCAGCTGAGTTACAAGAATGCCGCGCCAATTGTATACAATATCAGTTATACTCCATTGACTCCCGGAAACAACGATTCAGTGTATGTGTACGCATCCGCCTTCAGTCATCCCGGACTTACCGAAGTGGTATTGCATTATCAGGTGAGTGGTGTGGGTGGTTCTTCTGCCGTAGCAATGGAGTTTAAACCTGTGGCCGGAACTCAAAAGGCAGAGGAGGCCGACCGCTGGATGGCCGTAATTCCGCCGGTGGGCGGAGGTAAAACCATCACCCTTACAGTTTCAGTCAAAGATAACCTGAGCCAGTCAGGAAGTTATCCACGGGTCAGACCGGTGGTGATTAAAACTGCTTTTGGCGGAACAGGGGAGGTGCTCATCAATGAAATCATGGCCGACAACACTTCCACCATTGCCGACCCTGCCGGTGAGTACGACGACTGGATTGAACTGTACAATCCGGGCAATGCGCCGGTATTGCTTACCGGTAAATACCTGACCGATAACCTGACCAACCTGCCTAAATGGAAGTTTGAGGTTGCCAATCTGTACATCAATGCAGGCGAACATCTATTGGTATGGTGTGATGAAGACCAGACCCAGACAGGGCTGCACACCAACTTCAAACTGAGCGCAGCCGGTGAGGAACTGGCCATTGTGGATACTGACGGTGCAACCATGATTGATGCCCTGACCTTTGGTGCCCAACAGACCGATATTACATGGGGGAGATATCCTGATGGAGGTGCTGATTGGCAGTTTATGCCTCCCACACCAGCGGGGATAAATCAGGCAACAGGCATTGTGCTTAATGAATATAAGGTTGTTCGCCTGATTGTTACACCCAACCCCGTGACTACCAACGCCCGGATATCGGTGGAACTGCCCTCGGCCGGAAACCTCAATCTGAGTATGTTTGACCAGACCGGAAAGGAAATACTGCTGCTGAACAATGTTTACCAACCCGCTGGTACATTTGTGTATAATCTTCATACCGGAGCCCTTGTTCCGGGTTTGTACCTGCTTAAAGCCACCGGAAAAGACTTTTCGGTTTGCACCCGAATCATGAAAATCAGGAGTAACTAATCCTAAATAGTTGGTAATTAAAAATTAAGAATTAAAAATTTAAAATTACTCTTAGTCTTTCCTTCTCCGGGCTATACGATTGGACCTTCGTCCATCCGTTTATTAATTTGTACCTTTGTGCCAAAATCAATAGTTCATGACCATGAGCCCAAGATGTGAGCGCCTTTTTGAAGACTTCAACAAACTTAAAGTATTGATTATTGGCGATGTAATGATCGACTCGTATATCTGGGGAAAGGCCGAACGGCTTTCGCCCGAAGCACCCGTACCGGTTGTGACTGTTAAAAGCAGGGCCTGCAGGCTGGGCGGAGCAGCCAATGTGGCGCTGAATGTTAAGGCTCTCGGGGCTGAACCTTTTATCTGCTCAGTCATTGGTGACGATGACAAAGCTGTTGATTTCGGCAAACTCCTGAGAGCAGAAGGGATTAACTGCGAAGGTATATTGCGCAGCACCGAGAGAATCACCACCACCAAATTCAGGGTGTTTGGCAACAATGTGCAGATGCTCAGGGTGGATGAAGAAATTACCACACCCTTGTCGACAGTTGACTACGAACGGACACTACAGATTTTTAATTACCTCGTGCGTAATTACAAAATTGATGTCATCATCTTTCAGGATTATGATAAGGGAATGATCAGTCCGGATCTCATCCGTGAGGTTACGCGCAGGGCTCAGGCCGAAGGAATTCCTGTGACGGTTGACCCCAAAAAGCGAAACTTCATGGCTTATGAAAATGCAACCATGTTCAAGCCCAACCTGAAGGAACTGAAGGAAGGACTGGGGCTGGCTGCCACACCCGAGACGCCTGAAGAACTCGAAGATGCACTGGCGAAATTGCAGGACAGGCTGAAAGCAGATATAGCACTTGTTACGCTATCTGAACACGGCATGGCCGTCAGACATAAGCATACGGACAGTATAACCCGGATTGACAGGATTCCTGCGCTCATACGCAATATTTCCGATGTGTCGGGTGCCGGTGATACCGTTATCAGTGTGGCATCGCTCTGTCTAGCTCTCGGTATCGATCCGCTGACCATGGCACGCATTGCCAATCTGGCCGGCGGACTGGTTTGTGAAGAAGTGGGGGTAGTGCCGGTGGATCCTCAGAAATTAAAAAATGAAATTAACAAGCTCGGATATTTGTAATATGAATGTAACTGACAAACAGGTTCAGCAAAAGCGTGAAAAAGTAGGGCAGATGTTTGATGGTATTGCCCACCGTTATGATCTCCTGAACCACCTGCTTTCGGCCGGGATTGATAAATCATGGAGAAAGGTCCTGATTCGCGGACTGGCCATGTACAAACCAACCGACATTCTGGATGTGGCTACCGGAACGGCCGATCTGGCCATCATGGCTGCAGGCATAGAAGGCACAACGGTTACAGGATGTGATATTTCTGAAAACATGCTGACCGAAGGCCGTCGCAAAATTCTGCGCAAAGGCCTTGAAGGAAGGATCAGAATTTACAACTCTCCTGCTGAGAGCCTGATGTTTGCCGGCAACACCTTTGATGCTGTGATGGTAGCATTTGGGGTCCGTAATTTTGCCGATCTTGGCAAAGGGCTTACCGAAATGCACCGGGTGCTGAAGCCCGGCGGCAGGGTGCACATCCTTGAATTCTCGATGCCCCGTCTGCCGGTGGTGAAGCAGGTTTACAGGTTTTATTTTAAGAAGATACTCCCGCATGCCGGTGGTATGGTTTCGGGTAGCAGCACGGCCTACCAGTACCTGCCCGATACTGTGATGAAGTTCCCTGAGGGGAAGGTGTTTGTAAAGCTTCTGGAAGATGCCGGCTTTGCTTCGGTTGAAACCAAAAGGCTCAGCATGGGCATTGCCACAATTTACAGAGCCGTGAAATAATGCACCATCCTGCGAAATCAGCTCATATATTTAAAGATAATAAAAGTTTTGAAATCACGTTAATCCCTGAAATTACTGCTGTTTGAAAAAGATAATCGCCGGTTGTTTAGTGTTTATAGGCTCTTTTATGGCCATCACTTCGAGTGCCCAGGACCGGGCCAGGGTGCCTAATTTGCCCAAGTTTGACCTCGATCCCAAACATTTTGGTTTCTATCTGGGTATAAATCAGATGAATTTTGTGATTGCACCTGCCGATGGCTTACGTAACATCGTTTGGCAGAAAAATATGATTCCTGACCTTACTTCCGATTCAGCAAGGATTCTTGGTGTTGAATCAGTTCCTGTTCCAGGCTTCTCAATAGGCATTGTTGCAAACCTCAGGCTCAACAACTGGTTCGATCTGCGTTTCCTTCCGGGTTTGCTCTTTGGCGAACGCCAGCTTCTTTATTCGGTTCAGCAATATGACAACAATAAAGTTTCAGTGACTGAAATCCCAAAGAATATTACATCCACATTTATTGATTTCCCGCTCTACATCAAGGCAAAAACCAAAAGGGTTCACAATTTCAGGGCTTTTGTAACCGCAGGTGTAGCCTACAAAATCGATCTTGCATCAGCAGCAAACGATCAGGAAGTGAACCCGAATGATATTAGTGTGAAACTTACCAAAAATGACCTCACCTATGATATGGGTGTTGGTTTTGATATCTATACGGTGTACTTTAAGTTTTCGACAGAGCTTAAAATGTCGTATGGAATGAATGATATGATTTTCAGGGAGCAGAATATGTATTCGGGCGCTTTTGGTAAATTATCCACCAAAATATTTCAGGTTAATTTTACCTTTGAATAGGTTAACTTTAATACTCATTTAAATGGAAGCACTTGAAAGCCCGGCACTTTTTGAAACACTGATACAAAAGGGTGA
>CAZKCK010000032.1:25248-27971 GCA_964550695.1 uncultured Bacteroidales bacterium
TTCGAAAGCATGAAAATTGTCACAGGCAAAAGGCTTGGTTTTCGATTTCAGGCTGATTCCAATGATCCTGTCAGGTAATTTTTATTTTTGTTTATTATGAGAGGCCGCATGCTTTTAGGTTAGCCGATCCTTACCTTTGCATATTAATTACTTGTTATGAAGAAATATCTGACGATACTGCTGTTGGGTTTCTGCAAATTGGCTTTTGCGCAATTACTGCCCGGGTCAGCGTATGAGTTTCATCCCCTGCGTAATCAGATGAAGGTTGATGATTCTCTTTTTATGAGCATTCCGGGTGATCATTACGACCAGACTTTTCTGCGCATGCGGTGGGAAGTTGACCCTGCAAGTGGTTACTTAAAGGGAAATGTGGTTACGTATTTTACGGCAGTGCAGCCCTGTGATACCATCTGCCTGAACCTTCATGATTCACTCACGGTCGATTCCGTTGTTTTTCATCAGCAATCAATTGCATTTGCCCGGCAATCAGGATATGTGCTGACTATGCCGCTTCCGGCTCTGGTTCAGCCCGGCTCAACGGATAGTATAACAGTTTATTATCAGGGTTATCCGCCTGAATATCTCGGAGACAGATCCTACAGCAAGGGTTTGCATAACGGAATACCGGTTATGTGGACGCTTTCTGAACCCTATGGCTCCTTTACCTGGTGGCCGTGCAAAATGGGGCTCACTGACAAGGCCGACTCGGTGGAAATCACCATTGTGAACCCGGATGCTTACAAAGCTGCCTGCGTCGGGATGCTGGTTTCTGAAACTACAGCCGGAGGATTTACCACTTCCGTATGGAAACATAAATATCCTGTCACACCTTATCTGATTGGTATAGCCGTTACAAATTTTGCAGTGTATTCTGATTATGCTGAAACGCCATATGGAACAACCCAAATCCTGAATTATGTGTATCCTGAAATGCTTGAAGTGCAAAAGGCACAGACTGCCGGCCAGATTCCCGTTTTTCAGTTGTTTACGGATCTGTTCGGACCGTATCCCTTTTTAAATGAGCGCTATGGGCAGACACAATGCGGTATGGGGGGCGGAATGGAGCACCAGACCATGACTTTTGCCGGGAATTTTAACCATCATCTGCTATCGCATGAACTGGCACACATGTGGTTTGGTGATAAAATTACCACCGGCAGCTGGATTGATATTTGGCTGAATGAGGGTTTTGCAACGTATTGTACAGGTCTTACCTATGAGCGGATGTTCAATGGATTTTACTGGAAAAAATGGAAACGAGAAACCGTTGGTGCCATCTGCGAATTCCCTGATGGTTCAGTGATTGTGGATGATACAACCCAACCCAACCGTATTTTCAGTGCCCGGCTATCGTATCACAAGCCTGCCATCATGCTGCACATGCTGCGGTGGATCATGGGAGATTCGGTCTTTTTTCAGGCTGTACATAATTATATTAACGATCCGGGGTTGTCGTATGGTTTTGCACGCACCCCCGACCTGATCGGGCATTTTGAAAGTTTAAGCGGATTGGATCTGACAGGGTTTTTAGCCGATTGGCTCTATGGTGAAGGTTACCCGTCATATCAGCTTTCATGGAAGCATGACGGCGATTTAACTGTCAGATTGCAGTTGTACCAGACCCGGAGTGATCCTTCGGTCAGTTTTTTTGAATTGCCGGTACCTGTTCAGTTGCTTGGTGTAGGGCGTGATACCATTGTGGTATTAAATCACACTTTTTCAGGGCAGGAGTTTGTAGTAAATGCGGATTTTGTTGTTGATTCAGTAGTGTTTGACCCGGATATTCATCTGATTTCGGCTGGCAATGTTGTAAGTGGAATTCCGGATTTGTTAAAATCAAAAATAGAAGTTTATCCCAATCCCTGTGCTAACTCTCTTCATATTCATGGCAGCCTGAACCGGTGCAATTTGATGCAAGTCACCGACATTTCAGGCCGAACTGTTCTGAATGCAGGGTGCAGTTCAGAAATTGATGTTACCGGATTAAGGCCGGGCTTGTATTTTCTGCAGATTGAAACTGCGGAAGGGGTTTCGGTTTTCAGGTTTGTTAAATCTGAAGAATGATTAATCCGCAATCAACAACAGGAGTTCCTTCAAATCGACCTTTACAGGAGCATCGGCACCTTCGAGAATGCTTTCAGCCAGCAGGCGTTTGGTATGATGGAGCCGGATGATTTTTTCTTCAATGGTCTCCGCAGCCACCAACCGGTACACAGTCACCGGACGGGTTTGTCCGATACGATGCGCACGGTCGGTAGCCTGATCTTCAACTGCAGGATTCCACCAGGGGTCGAGGTGGATGACGAAGTCAGCGCCTGTAAGGTTCAGTCCCAGCCCTCCGGCTTTCAGGCTGATGAGGAATAGGGGGGTGGTTCCTCTCTGGAAATTTGTAACAATCCTGCCCCGCTCCTTAATAGGGGTGCTTCCATCAAGGTAATGGTATTCAATACCTTTTTGGTCTAAAGCTTGCCGAACCAGAGCCAGATGCGATGTAAACTGGCTGAATACCAGTGTGCGATGCCTGTTGGCAATGATTTCCTCTGTCAGATCCATAAATGCAAGAAGTTTCGAGGATGGGAGTTCCGGTGCATCTTTTACGAGCTGGGCATTGCAGCAGGCGAGCCTCAGACGGGTAAGTTCGGCAAGTGCCTGAAGATGTGCTGCTCCATGCTGTCCGACTTCCTGGATGTTTTCAAGCGCCTGACGCCTTAAGGCCTCATAGA
>CAZKCK010000033.1:0-2643 GCA_964550695.1 uncultured Bacteroidales bacterium
TCCATGCCCGTAAAACCCGCAATCAGGCCCGGAGATATTAAAACCCAATTGCCCTTATCAGCGCCTGTGCATCAGGAGTCGTTTGAGCAGGTCATGGCAGATTTTAAAGCTATTATTGTTCCCGGAATGACGCACTGGCAGCATCCGGGTTTTATGGCCTACTTCCCCACTGGCGCCAGCGGTCCATCGGTACTTGCCGAAATGCTTGCATCAGTCATGGGTGCACAGTGTATGGTATGGCTTACCTCACCGGCAGCAGAAGAACTTGAAGAACGAATGATGGAATGGTTGCGCGAACTGCTGGGCCTCCCTTCAATGTTTACCGGGGTAATTCAGGACAGCAGTTCATCATCCACCCTGGTTTCTTTACTTACTGCACGTGAGTTTCATTCCGGATATACTGTGAACCGTCAGGGATTTACCAGCAACAAAAAATTCAGGGTATATACTTCGTCTCAGGCACATTCATCCGTTGATAAGGGGGTAAAAATTGCCGGCTTTGGCATCGAAAACCTGGTTAAGATTGATGTTGATGCTGCTTTTGCGATGATCCCTGAGGCACTGGAGACTGCAATTTTGAAGGATATTGCAGAAGGATTTACTCCGTTATGTGTGGTTTCAACTATAGGCACTACATCTTCAACTGCAATTGACCCTATAGAATCAATCGGACTTATTTGCCAAAAATACAATTGCTGGCATCATATCGATGCATCTTATGCAGGCACAGCACTGCTGCTGCCCGAAATTCGGTTTATGAGCAAAGGTATGGAACTGGCAGACAGTTTCGTGGTAAACCCACACAAATGGATGCTGACCAATTTTGATTGCTCGGCATATTACGTAAGAGACAAAAACGCCCTGATCAATACTTTCAGCATCCTTCCCGAATACCTTAAAACGCCTGAAGACAAGCTGGTAAATAATTACCGCGACTGGGGGATTCCGCTGGGACGCCGGTTCCGGGCGCTGAAGCTTTGGTTCGTCATGCGGATGTACGGACAGGAAGGCATGCAGGAGATAATACGCAGGCATATTGCTTTCGGACAATGGCTTGCAAATGAGATAACTGAAACGCCGGGCTTTGAAATAATGGCACCCGTTCCGCTCAATCTGATTTGTTTCAGGTTACATCCTGAAGGATGCGAACATGAGACTGAACTGGATAAGATAAATCAGGAATTGCTTGAAAAGTTAAATTCAAGCGGGAAAATACTCCTGACGCAAACAAGATTGAATGGAAAATTTGTAATCAGGTTTGTTGCAGGTCAGGAAAATGTTAAAATGGAAGATATTGTGAAAGCATGGGAATTGATTAAATACAGCGCTGAGGCTTACCTTAAAGCATAAGCCTGAAAAGTTGTTGCACCTCAGGTGAAAGTTGCTAAATTTCCTTCTTTGGCTTATGTGCTCTTTTATTCTTTTTCTCCAAAGCTTCAATTCTGGCTATATATTCTTCATTTTTAGCAACTATCAGCATATTCAACCGGTTGATTTCCTCCGACTTTTGCATTAATGCTGAAGATAAGTCAGTAATTTGCCTGTTTAACGCTTCATTGGCTTCAGTGCCAAGTGCTATCTTCTGTTCAAAATCATTATTTATCGTCCTGAGTTCCAGCACAGTGATTTCCTTTTGGATAATTTGCTGATTTGCCAGATGAAGTTTGTCTTTTAAATCTTTAATACTTTCATTAAGCCGCTTCATTTCAGTGGTTAATGCGTATATATCCCTGAGTCTGTCTTCGGCATGCTGGTTTATGTTTTTAAAGAGCATCTGGATGTTCATGGCTGCTTATTTGATTTGGTTTCACTTGTAAATTTTAAGTACAGTTCCTTTTGTAATTTTATCGGGACTGGTAAGTTTGTTATCCCTGACTATTTTGATGAATTTGTTGCCGTCACCATAGTTTTTATGGGCAATCATCCAAAGATTATCACCTTCCTGTACCGTATATTCAATAAACTTTTCAGTATCGGCCTCCTGCGATACCATTGACTGTGATTGTTTTACATAACCAGCCAGGCTGTCTCCCAGCACTTTTGCTGACTCTTTTAGTGACATGTTTTCAGCAATAAGCATTTTCATTTCAGGATTTTCAGGACTGGCAACTTCATCAGATGTAATAAGAATCAGAGAAAGGATGAGGGTGGCAAGTAAAAAAACGCTTCCGAATGAAATCAGAATGAAAGTTTGCCTTTTAGCTTTGCTTGCGGTAAGCCGGATTTGTTTCAGCAATTCCAGATCAGTGTTGCATTGCGGGCAAGAGGAATCAGTATCATTTAATTCTGAAAAATGGCAAATCGGACAATTCATATTTTCTGGTTTTGGTTAATTTATAAGATGGTTGTAATGAGATTTGACTCCAAATAATTTTGTTTATCAACGATTTATCAAGTGCTAAAGATACAACAATTCTATTGTGAAAATCAAGAGGGAAGGCAAGAAATTTTTAAAAATTATCCTTAGAATATTCTCACATTGTGGTTGCCGCTTCAACCTTTACTACCGATAAAGCAAACCCATCACAGAAAGTGCTAATTTTGCAAATCCTATCATTGAATTTATGGCCCGTTCAGAAAACCCCGGTTTACAAATTATCAGACAAAGTATGAGTACAGTAAAGGATACCAGCCATGTGCAGG
>CAZKCK010000033.1:2743-19120 GCA_964550695.1 uncultured Bacteroidales bacterium
CAGCTGTTGAGGGAAGGTGAAGCATTTACTCCGCCAATGCGTATATACCTCATTTTTAACTACCTTATAATTTTTAGTTTATTAATTTACCTCGCCATCAAAATCCTTGTGTCCGGGGGGCTCATGATATCCGGATTTCCACTTTTCGTGATCATTTTTGCAGTGAATCTGGTTTTATTCAATGCAAAGCTGATGGTAATCAGTTTTATTGGATGGCTTTTCAAAAATCCGGTATTATCATTTCATTACATCCTCAATATAAGATTATTCACAATTCTGCAAGGGATTATGCTCATCCCTTTAACGTTGGGAGCATCATTTGTTACGGGTTCAAGAAATGTGTATTTTCTTCAGGCCGGGGCAGTTTTAATCATTATCCTTTACCTGATTAAAATCTTTAAAGGAATTTTATGGGGTGTTCAGGACTTAAGATTTGCAGGTGTATACATTTTTGTATACCTTTGCACCCTCGAAATTTTACCAATACTATTGCTATTAAAACTTTTCGAAACCATCCGTTTTGCATAGCTTTTGGTTTGTTTTGCGCATTTTTAAACAATAAAAAAACGTAAGACTTGAAAATAAAAAAAATTCTTGTTTCTCAGCCCGAACCTACAGAAGGAGAGAAATCGCCGTACTTTCAGCTTTCAAAAAAGCACAGTATTGAAATAGATTATTTCAAATTCTTCAGAGTTGAAGGAATTTCTACAAAAGAATTCAGAAAGCAACGTATCAGCATTCTTGATCACACAGCCATCATTCTTACCAGTCGCAATGCTGTTGATAGCTTCTTCAGGATATCAAAGGAAATGCGGATTGAAATGCCTGAAAGCATGAAGTATTTCTGTATTTCTGAAGCCATCGCTTTTTATCTGCAAAAATATGTTCAATACCGTAAACGAAAGATTTTTCATGGTAAACAAACATGGGCTGATCTGGCTGATCTGATAAAAAAACATAAAACAGAAAAATTTCTGATACCCAGTACGGATATTGCAAAAAACGATATTCCGAGGTTTATGGATGACTATGGTGTAAGTTACACACCAGCAATGATTTACAAGACAATTAGCAATGATTTATCAAATATCAAACTTTCTGATTATGATTTGCTGGTACTTTTTAGCCCGGCCGGTGTAAACTCATTGATAAAAAATTTCCCCGAATTTAAACAGGGACATCTTCTGATGGGCGCCTTTGGTGCATCTACAGCAAAAGCTATTAAGGCACAAGGCCTTGAACTTCATATAACTGCGCCAACAAAAACCTGTCCGTCAATGACCATGGCCATTGACGAATATATTTCCAACTGTGGAAAACGAAAACCCTCCGAAAAGAAACCATGTAAATCGACTGAAAAAACACTTCCATGTGACCCACAAGCAAAATTGCAGGGAAGCCCAGAACAAGATACTGTTATTACAATAAATGAGTAATCATTTTACAATTTTACAAAAGCACAAATATCACATTTAAAGGTATTTGTGCTTATTTTGTTTCATGAAGTCAACTTTTAAAAAATATAACAGGCTGAATTCCGTCAAAACAATCGGGGAATTGTTTAAGAAAGGAAATGGCTTTGGCGTTTATCCGCTGAAGTTTTTGATATTAAAGACTGAATTAATCCCGATTGCAAGTGTACAATTATTAATTAGCGTGCCTAAGAGGCATTTCAAAAAAGCCGTGCACCGCAACCGCATTAAACGGCTTATCCGTGAATCATACCGAAAAAACATCAACAAGTTATGGCCAGGGCCCGAAAGTTTACAAGGTCAGTTTGCAATTGCAGTTATTTATACCGGACACCATATGCCAGAATATCCTGAAGTTGAATCAAAAGTTATTGCCGGAATTAACAAACTGGTGAACAACATCATGCAATAGAATTCAGCCTGCCGCAATACACAATCAGTTGTTGAAAACT
The DNA here is from genome assembly GCA_964550695.1 of uncultured Bacteroidales bacterium. Lineage (GTDB taxonomy): Bacteria > Bacteroidota > Bacteroidia > Bacteroidales > TTA-H9 > CAZKCK01. The sequence goes on from CAZKCK010000033.1 coordinate 4,668, forward strand.
TTTTATTTTACACACATCACAATGCATGCTTTTAGCGTTATCAAAACTTAAAACGAAGTCAATGAAAAAACTTCTACTATTACTGACATATGTATTATTTCTTTTTGGTGGAATTAAAGCCCAACCTGAAGGCCAATTTGAAACATCAAAAAATCTTGATATTTACTTTACCCTGTTTAAAACACTCAGCCTTAATTATGTTGATGATATAAGTGCTGGCAAACTTACCAAAACTTCCATCGATGCCATGCTCGCATCACTTGACCCCTATACCAACTTTATACCTGAAAATGAAATTGATGACTACAGGTTTATGACAACCGGAGAATATGGTGGAATCGGGGCACTTATACATCAATTCAAAGGCTATATATACATTTCAGAATTACTCGAAAACTCACCCGCACACAAAGCTGGTATTAAAAGTGGTGATAAAATACTCGAAATCAACAACCTTTCAGCCAATGGCCGGAACGCTGAAGACCTCAACAACCTGATGAAAGGTGAACCGGGCTCCAGCGTCAGTATTTCGATTGAAAGACTGGGACTAATTGAGCCATTGCATTTTACACTTATACGCGAAAAAATAAAACCAGACAACATTACCTTTTCAGGTATGGTAAGCCCTGGTTCAGGTTATATCAGACTCGAAAAATTTACTGAAAAATCAGCCGACGAATTTAAACAGGCCTTTATCAAATTGAAAGAAAACCCTTTGATGAATAATCTGATTATTGATCTCAGAGGCAATGGAGGAGGATTGCTGACAGAGGCAGTTAGCATTGTTAACCTTTTTGTGAAGAAGGGAACCCCTGTTGTAAGTGTTAAAAGCCGCATTCCTGATCGCAATAAGGATTATGTAACTATTTTTGAACCAATCGATTTGCAAATACCAATTGTTGTTCTTGTAGATGAAAACAGTGCATCAGCTTCCGAAATTCTGGCAGGCGCACTTCAGGATCTCGACAGGGCCGTAATTTATGGAACAAAATCTTATGGCAAAGGTTTGGTACAGAATGTTTTACCTTTAACTTATAATACCCAACTCAAGATTACGGTAGCCAAATACTATATCCCAAGCGGTCGTTGCATTCAGGCCATTGATTATTCAGGCAAATCAAAATATGGTATCACCGGACATATTCCAGATAGCCTGAAAAGTGTTTTCTACACCAGGAACAACCGTCAAGTGTTTGATGGTGGCGGCATTGAACCTGACATATTGATACCGGCTGATAAATTTTCAGAATTAACCGAAAATCTTGTAACAAATTATGTGATATTTGATTATGCCACTAAGTTTGTCCAAAATAATCCGGGCATCAGCAATCCTGACACATTCAATATTTCTGATGATGAGTTTAACCGGTTTACTGAATTTTTAAAAAATCAAAAATTTACCTATACAAGTAAAAGCGAGGGAGTTCTTAACAAACTTGAGCAAAGTCTTAAAGAAAATGATCACAATGAATTAATTACCGGATTTATCAATCCCTTACGCGAAAAATTATCGCATAATATTGACAATGAAATAATTATCCATAAAGATGAAATTATAAAATTTCTCAGGACAGAAATTGTTGGCAGATATTATTTCCAGAAAGGCAAAGTCAGGAGTATTATTAAAAATGATCCGGAAATAACCGGGGCCGACAAACTCCTGAACAACAGGGAAGTCTATTCACAAATTCTTTCGGGTATTTACCCTGAAGCGCACAACAAAAAGAAAAATTAAAGATTATCAATATGTTGCAGCGACTAAAAGTAATCATTACACCGCAAAACTTCTATGTTTTTGCGTTGTTTTTGCTTGCCGTTGCCGTACCTACATCGAATTACCTGATGAGTATGTCGCAGATGATGTTGCTTACAGCCTGGATGTGGCATGGCAACTATCGTGCAAAATTCAGGATACTTTTCAAATCTAAAGCAGCAATCGTAGCCATATCATTATTTCTGTTACACATAACAGGCTTGCTTTATACTTCTGATTTCACTTATGCCGTGAAAGACCTCCGCACAAAACTTCCATTGATCATCTTACCTTTCATCATCTGCACCATGCCGCCGCTCAACCGCAGGCTTTTTGGAATTTTAGTCTGGGTGTTCTCCGGGGCAATATTATTAGCAAGTTTTTACAGCCTGCACATATTCTACTCAAGAGATATTCTTGATACACGTCAAATATCGGTTTTCATTTCACACATACGCTTCAGCTTATGTATTGTACTGGCAGTTTACCTGCTGTTCTTCCAGGTTTTATACGAATTAAAAAACATCAGGGTCAGGATTGCGGGATTCATACTCATCCTGTGGTTTATTGCGTTCCTCATCTTTCTGGGTGCCTTAACCGGAATCGTTGCTTTGTCAATTACGGCTGTAGTATTGGTGTCAATCAGATTATTAAAAAAAACGAATCCTGCGTACAGAATTGCCATCCCGATCATACTAACCGGCTTGATCATCGCATCCACCCTTTATATCAGAGGCCTCGCTATCAATTATGTAACTGCCAAACCAGTTGATTTTTCAAACCTTGACAAGTTCAGTTCACACGGAAATCTTTACTTACATGATACATGTATTTATGGTAAGGAAAACGGCATGTATGTGGGTTTATATTTTTGCCCTGTTGAATTGCCCAAAGCCTGGTCAGAAAGAAGCAAAATCGACTATTTTGGTCAGGATGAGAACGGTCAGAATTTACAAGCAACGTTGGTAAGATATTTAAATTCAAAAGGGTACAGAAAAGATGCAGAAGGCGTGCAAAAACTTACAAATGAAGAAATTAAGCTGATTGAGAAGGGAGTTGCAAACATCAATTATTTAAGCCCGAATCCAATAAAAAAAGCATTGTTGCAATTTTTATTCGGATACGAACAATATGTGGAGGCGCAAGATCCGCGCGGAAGCTCTGTTATGCAAAGAATTGAATTATGGAAAGCCTCTGTAAATATAATTTCCGACAATTTCTGGTTCGGCGTTGGTACAGGCGATATCCCGGATATTTTTAAGTATGAGCTTAACAAAATGGATTCAAAACTTGAAAACTCCAGCCTGAGATCGCACAATCAATTTCTTTCAATTACTGTTGGTTTTGGCATCTTCGGGTTAATTTTCTTTCTGTTTTCACTCATTTATCCGCCAGTTAAAGAGCATAAATTCAGAGACCTTAATTATGTGGTTTTCTTTACAATTTTTATGCTTTCGCTATTGAATGAAGATACTATAGAATCACAGGCCGGTGTAACTTTTTTCGCTTTTTTTAATGCCTTGCTGATATTTGGTGTTTTACCCGAAAATAAGGAAACCCTATAACCAACTTAACGTATAAGCCATACATACCATTACAATCTCTTATGAAACAAAGACGAATTGAGATTAATTATGAAGAATATGCTACGGCAGAAGAACTGAATACAGAAGATTCAAATCTGGTAGATCTCGCAAAACAGTCGGCTTTGAATGCTTACGCCCCCTATTCATTGTTTGATGTTGGCGCAACTGTCAGATTTACTGATGGTAGCTGCATAATGGGCAACAATCAGGAAAACGCTTCTTTTCCTAATGGAATTTGTGCTGAACGCGTTGCGTTGTTTTATGCATCAGCCAGTAAACCAGGCTTACAAATTGATGCAATTGCCATCACTGCCCGGTCTGATCAGTTTACCGTTTCGCAGCCGGTTCCACCTTGTGGGCTATGCAGACAGGCCATTGCTGAATATGAAAACAAACAGGGTTCACCCATCAGAATTATTATGTCGGGCGAATCAGGACCAGTTCATATAGTACAAAGCATCAATGATTTGCTCCCACTTCAATTCCATAGCAAAGAACTGAAAAAGAAATAATTACTGTAATTACATTCTATTTGAATTTAATTACCAGCAGTTCAAGAATTTCTTCCGAAATATTCTTCCATGACCGCAGTATTTCTGGTTCCACTTCAACACATTCACCAGTTTCAAAGCATTTAATTTCATCAATCACTGACAATTGCCCCTGCCCTTTTATAACATAAAACAACACTTTTAAAGGGTTGGTGTGCATTTCCTGCCTTTGCCCTACCCCAAGACTTAAATGGATCAATTCATATGCATCTTCATCCATCAGCCTGAAAGCAGCCAGACCCGGAATGATCTGACCGGCGGTTCGTAAATTTCCTGTTTTCATAAAATCCTTTTTCTGTTTTTCTTCGCTAAAAACCACAACCATAGCCCGCTAATCAGGCTAAAGAGAATGAAAAAACCTGATAGTGGTACGATTAAAATATAAAAACCACCAATTAAAGGTTCCCAAATTCGGGCCGTATGGATTTCGAGAGATAAGTTCCATAACGACATTGGTGATTTTTTAAGTACATCAGCCGGCATTGACCCGATTAACCCGGGTTCTGACATAATGGCTCCCCTGCCATAATCAAATACGATAAAAGAGCCTGAAATACGCTCATAAAACCCTGATACCGAAACATTGCCAATAGGAGGTCCATTTAATAACTTTTGGTCAGGAGGCAAACCCGTCATCCGGTCAATCACCAAACCCTTTTCAGGAAACCAATCAAATAATCCACTGAAAGAACCGGTTAAAAAATGGCCATCGGCTACCTTCTTAAATACCGTTATACCCATAACACTTACAGGAGGCTGACATTTAAAACGTTGCAGTTTTTGCTTAAAATGAATATTGGTATAAAACAACCCATCTGTTGTTGCAATGATAAACCGACTCTGCTCAGTATCATACAATATATCCCGCAATTTGTCATCCCAGATATGCATTTTATTTTCATCTTCCGTTTCAAACTGAACTCCGGCAATACTTATTAAAAGTGGCGGCCGCAGGAACATTCCGGTCAGGGTAGTAACAGTTAAAAATGCAAACATCCAGGTGCCCAAATGATTGTGCCAGCGTAATGAGAATCCGGCAAGTTTTGCCCAACGCCTCTTCATCCTTATACTCAAACGCTTGATAACATTGGGTGTAATGAAAAATATTAAACCAGTGATAGTCAGCAGAATAAATACAATTCCAACAAGATCTACAAGGAGTTTCCCCGGAATCCCGAGTATTTCGCCGCTATGCACGATCCAGGTAAGCCTGAACAGACCTGTTGTCGGGTTTTCATTAAAAATTGAGGGTAGTATTATCGTATGGAAGGATTTTCCATCATCAATACTCATCAGCAAATCAGAGCGTGTCATCACAAATAGCTTATCTGTCAATTGCAAAACCTTTACAACGCGCTTTTCATCAGATGGGATTGCCAGCTTTTTCCAGATTTCCTCACCTTTAGCTCTCTTGTAGAGCCCGAATAAGGTCCCGGCCAACAGATCACCTTTTGAATTTACAGCGAGTGAAGTGATTTTTCGGTTATCGATACCCTCAGGGAAACCCCGGTTCAGATCTTTAAAGTATGAAAAACATGAATCAGTGAGCCAGACTCCGATATTGCCATAGACCACAACTTTCGATGAATCGACTTTAAGCCCGCCTTTAATGGCACCTAAATTCCAATTGCTATACTGGTACGAATCAGGGAGATATGATCGGCTAATGTCTACACCACCAAAGGTAGCGCGATGGTTCATTACGATTCCGGAAACCGCGAACAAAAGAATAAAAAAAGCACAAACAATGCTGACCCACTTATGGTATTTCTTTAACCAGCGTTTCACACCCCCGGAACCCGATTTCATATCTCCCTTAAAATAAAAGGTCAGGTCTTGCAAAAATAAGTTCTGAATCCAGCAGAAACATCTGTGGTTGACCATGTTAAAAATCCACGATCTTTCATTTTTTCAATCATCGGATGCGGTACAAAGGGTGTAATCAATTCAAAAATATCACCATTGGCAAAAGCCGATGTTTCACTGATCACCTGTTCAAGCGGGTGAATGCCCATTGCCAGCAAAGGCTTGGCATCCAATGTTTTCACCAATCGCTTTTCGTCCAACCAATCTGGTTTTTCTATCATGTGAAGTTTAAATTACTTGTTATACGAAATTATTCTTTGTTCTCCCGTCAAAGCACGCTTTGCGGTCAAATCCTGCGAAACCTCCAGTGTTCCGAGGTATCCACCATGTTCATCATGCAATGCAAAGTACTCAATATGAATAAACTTTTCACGCATTTGAATCCAGAACGCTGCATTTTTTCGTACCCCCGATTTAAAATCATTCAGAATTTCTTCAACAACATGCACACTTGCAGGAGGATGGCAAAGCCTGACATCGCGTCCAAGAATCGCACGGTTGCGGTCGAACACACGCTCTTTGCCCTGGGTAAAATATTTTACTTTATCATTTTTATCAACAAAAGTCATATCAAACGGAACCGAATTCAAAATGGCCATTAATTCAGGTGCTGTGAACCCGCCCGAAGGCAGCTGTATATTACCGCTCTCAGCCTGAAGTGTGTCAACCTGTTCTATTCCTTCCGGCTTCCATTCAACTTTGGGATCATACAAACAATAACCAAATTCATTCGTTTGCCTGTAGATTTCATACCAATCGGCTTCGGTCAGTTTATCAAGAGTCATCGGAAAAAGGATTTCCTCTTCCTTCATAATCATATCGTTAACTGCCTTTGAAGCCGGTTTGCAGTAAATATTTATCACCTCAGCAACTTCCTGTGCTAACATATTTTCATAATAATCGAGCTGATGAATGGCTTCCTTCAACAGAACCCGGGTTTCATCATGCTTTCCCCACATTACCGTCGGTGGTCCGGTGATTCCATAACTTTCGAGAAATGGAAACAAGAGGTATTCTTTACGTTTATAGTGCTTGTCAACGTCAAAAAGATTGTTAAACAACTGTCTAAGTTTATTTATTAAAACCTGAATTCCAGCAGATTTAATAATTTCATCTACATTTGAATACATATGATCAATCCAGGAAATTACCATTTTGATTTCACGGTTTTCCATTTTAAAAGTATGGATAGGATGGCCCTCTGGCACCTGCTTCTCAGCGCTTAGGTCAATATGACCTTCCAGTACTTCAGCATGCAAATCACACAGCCTGAGGACTTCTGATTGTGGCAGGCCCTCACTGATCAGTTCCTGCTCAACTTCAACCACTTCACCATAAGGAATTTTCGCCATGAGTTCCCTTAACCGCGTTTTAACTTCCTCAGGTGCAATTCCGTCATGTAATTGCAATATCATATGCTTCAACAAGTCTTTACGACTCGCCGAATTATTTATCAACTCGCTCATTGTTAATATTTTACCCCTTTATCATGGTTAACAACATTTTAAATCTTGCCGTTGCATTCACGGCATGTGGTATATTGGCGGGCATTATTATAGTATCGCCGGCGGCCAATTGATATGGTACCCGATTAATCAGAATCTCAGCATTTCCTTCAATTACCTGAACCATTGCATCAAATGGTGCAGAATGTTCACTCAGACGCTGCCCCTGATCAAATGCAAACAATGTTACATTTCCGGTAGACCTGTCTATCACACGTTTGCTAACAATTCCTTCAACCGAATAATCAACCTTTTCAGAAAATCTGAAAACATGAGCTGTTTCAAAAAGACTTTTATCCATTTTTATAAAATTTAAATAATTAATAATTAATCCAATTTTCTTCAATAATTTCTCCCTGCACGCTTATTTCAGCCCGTTTGATGGGGATATTCCTGCCGGCTTTGTTCATGGCCATTTTGGCAAGTTGCAATAAACCTGAACAACAGGGTACTTCCATCACAACAACCGTTAAGGTGTTGATGCCGGAATCAGAAATCATTGCCGCCAGTTTATCAACATAGCTTTCCTTGTTGCTGTCGAGTTTGGGGCAGGCAATTGCCAGGGTCTTTCCTTTAAGAAACCGGTTATGGAAATTCCCCATCGAAAAAGCAACGCAATCAGCTGCCAGAACCACATCGGCATTTTTAAAATACCCAGCCTGGGGATTCAACAAATGCAACTGCACCGGCCATTGCCGCAACTCTGAGGGCGCTTCGGCAACTGAATTTCCTGCTTCCTCCACCTTTTTCAGATCAATTCTGAAATCCTGTGGAGCCGAACCTGAACATCCGCAGGCAGATCCGCCTCCCATCACAGGCATGCCATGTAATTTTTCGGGCGTATAGATTTTTTGAACCGGTTGAGGCTTATCCAGTCCATCCGGATACATATCTATCTGATTATCTTTAATATACTTTACAGCCTGACGGAGCAGCTCATCTTCGTTGTGGTCTTTCAGGTGCTTCAAATGAGCAAGAATGGTATTCTTGCCTTTTTTAACCATTTCAGTCATCACTTTCACCTCATCGTAGGCATCAGCTTCACGTTCAATGATACTGATGGCACCCTCAGGGCAATGCCCGATACAGGCACCAAGTCCGTCACAAAACAAATCACTTATCAGGCGTGCCTTACCGTCAATAACCTGCAAAGCTCCTTCATGACAGTTGGGGATACACAAGCCGCAGCCATTGCATAATTCTTCGTTGATTTCAATAATTTTTCGTTTCATGGTCATTTAATTTATAAAATCTGACAATTTTTTCATTGTTAAATAGTGCTTGAAATCCTTTGTAAATTTAACTGAAAGTCCCCCAAACACACAACCCCTGGTAATACATAAATCACATTGTTCACCGCATGGCTGCTCATCAATAACGCCCTCGATTGCCTCATATATTTCGAGCAGGCTGAGTGTTTCAGCATTCCGTTTCAAAACAAACCCTCCTTTTGGACCCCGTTCAGATACAAGAAACTGACTACGTGTAAGCAGACCCATGATTTTAGCAATATGGTTCTTCGAAAACCCGGTCATCAGACTTAATTGAACTGCGTTCAGATTTTCGGGAGATCCTGCTATCAGGGCCATTGCATGGATTGCTATTGACGCTGCCTCTGAAATATTAAACGGTTTGCTCATTATACATGTATTTCGGTATTTGAATACGCAAATGTATAAATAAAAAATAATACAGAATTAATTATTAACAAAAAAAATAATAAATTTTATATAAGTTACTGTTTATCAGAAAATAAACAATTCCTAATTGCTCATCAAATCCTGAAGGGTGTTATTCTTAAAATGATCCTTAATTTGAACGGTAGCATGATTCACAACGCCACTCATCAAACATTTGTCGAAGGGGCAGATATTACGGTCGAGCGGGCAACCAGCCGGTTCGAGTGGGCCTTCAATACATTCATAAATGTTAAGAAGTGTAATTTCAGACGCTTTTTTAGCTAGTGCAAATCCTCCGGCAGGGCCGCGTGTTGACTTAACAAATCCTTCTTTTACAAGACGTTGCATTACTTTGGCCAGGTGATTTCGTGATGAACCTGTAGCATCAGCAATCTGGCCTACATTAATCTGATTCTCAGCCTTGGCAATTAAAACCATTGCGTGAATTGCTATTGATGCGGCCTCCGACAATGTTACTACTTTATTCATCATGTATAGGTATTTGAATACGCAAATATCGGAATTATTCATCAACAACATTGCAATTTATGAAATTTGGAATTGTTCTAACTTTACGCACTTTTGGTAAATTCTGCCAAATTCAAACTTCTATAATCCCGATTCGTCGCCCGGATGTCCGGGTTCGTCAGTTTTTTGTTTCCCGGTAAAGCAAATGACCTTTATTTTGCATCAAAAAATTACAAACATGAAAAAAATTCTTATCCTAACGCTGACGTTCATTTTCATACAATTGACGAATGCAACCCCTGAACTCAGGGGAAAAATCAGAGGAACCATCACTGATAGAGTTACCAAGGAAACACTACCGGGAGCAAATGTCATCATAACAGGTACCGATCCGGTCATTGGCACATCTTCGGATGCTAACGGAGTATTCAGGCTGAATAATATTGCAATCGGACGGCTTAGCTTCAGAATATCATTTGTAGGCTATCAGGAGGTATTGTTGTCAAACATTGAATTAACTTCCGGCAAAGAACTCATCCTAAACATTGAAATGGAAGAAAGCATCGCAATAAAATCGGTTGTGGAGATTAAAGCTCATGCAAACAAGACTCAGGCTATCAATCAGATGACCAGCGTAAGTGCCAGAGCCTTTACAGTTGAAGAAACCATGCAATATGCAGGAAGCCGCAATGATGTTGCAAGAATGGCTTCCGGTTTTGCCGGCGTGGCAATTTCAAACGACGCACGTAATGACATTGTAATCAGGGGTAACAGCCCCATTGGCTTATTATGGCGACTTGAAGGTGTGGATATTCCGAATCCAAACCATTGGGGATCGACTTCGGCTACAGGTGGCCCGGTTTGTATGCTGAACAATAATTTGCTGGCCAACTCTGATTTTATTACAAGCGCTTTCCCGGCAGAATACGGAAATGCGGTCTCAGGTGTTTTTGACCTGAAGATGCGCTCAGGAAACAATGAAAAACATGAATTTCTTGGTCAGATAGGATTTAACGGTTTTGAAGCCGGGGCTGAAGGACCAATATCACGAAAAAACGGTTCTTCATACATGGTAAATGCCAGATATTCAACGCTGGAAGTGATGGAAAAGCTTGGAGCAGATATGGGAACTGGTACCGGGGTACCCAAATATAAAGACTTCTCTTTTAAGTTTGATTTGCCAAAAACCAGGGCGGGCAGTTTTTCGGTCTTCGCCTTGGGAGGCACCAGTGATATTGAAATCTGGGACAGCCGGAAAGATACAACCTCAGAAAAAATTGACTACTATGCCGGCGAAGGTTACGACCTGACCAGTGGTGCCGACATGGTAACCGGAGGGGTGAATCATATGATACCACTTTCTAAAAATACCTATATAAAATCTTCAATCGCAGGAGCTTACCACAATTTCAGAACAAACGTTGATTCTCTTACACCTGCTTCACTGATTAAAACCAATATTTACAAAAATGATTTAAAAGAATCGTTTGTATCATTTTCAACGTTCATCAACCATAAATTCAGTGCAAAAAGCAATATAAAATCAGGATTTTCTGCAAAACAAAACTTTTTCGACCTTTATGAACAGGTTTACTTTGCTGAAGACATGAACCTTCGCCCTACCACGGATTATAAAGGCAATGCTTCAGTATTACAACCCTATGCACAATGGCAGTACAAATTCACCAACAACCTGGTTTTAAACACAGGGATGCATTTCACCTATTTTGGTTTAAACAGTACCTGGTCTGCAGAACCCAGGGCCGGCATCAGATGGAACTTATCACAAAACCATACAGTTAGTTTTGCTTACGGCTACCATAGTCAGCTCAATCCTTTTACAGTTTATTTCAGGCAAACCAAAATGCCTGACGGAACCTACAAAAGCCTCAATAAAGATCTGGATATGATTAAAGCTCAGCACTTTGTAATTGGTTATGACTGGACACTTTCACAATATATCAGGTTAAAGACTGAAGCCTATTACCAGTATATTAATAATGTACCGGTAGATGGCGGACGGACATCCTATTTTTCGATGTTAAATCAGGGTGCTAATTTTGGTTTCTGGACACCGGATACACTTGTAAACACAGGAACCGGCCACAATTATGGTTTAGAATTTACATTTGAACACTTTCTGAACAAAGGCTTATACTATCTGGTAACAGCTTCGGTTTTTGATTCAAAGTACAAAGGGAGTGATGAAATTGAACGCAATACAGCTTTCAATGGAGGTTATGTATGTAATGCACTGATTGGCAAAGAATTTACGATTGGTGGTTCATCAGGAAAAGAAAATACCAAACGTACGACCATTGGCTTTGACGTTAAAACAACGTTTGCCGGAGGACAACGTTACACTCCTTCATCAGCAGTTTACAACCCCGACAGGCAAAATTACAATCTGATGTATGATCAGACGCAGGCTTATTCGCTGCAGTACAAAGACTATTCGCGTACCGACCTAAAAGTATCATACAAACGGAGAGGTGCTAAAATAACACAGGAGTTTGCAATTGATATTCAAAACCTTTTCAATCAAAAAAACATTTATGCTGAAAAGTTCAACAAGCAAACCGGCGAAAAGTCCAATAACTATCAGATGGGAATACTCATTATCCCACAGTACAGAATACTGTTTTAAAAAACAAAATGTATGATTATTTCACCGAAAAATGACCCGTCCGTTAATCACTACAATGATAAATGGTTATTAATTACAGGAATTTTTGCAGTTGGTATTTTAATGCCAACTGCAATTGCCTTTTTTTCAGAGATTGAACTTGCCGAAGCTGTTGCAAGAGTGAGTGGAACTTTCGTAAATACCATATTACTATGGTTTGGGTGCCGGTTTATCATTACAAAACTCTGGAAAGCCTTGCCCTGGCAAAAGTATCCCCTAAAACACTTATTAGCTGAAATTCTGCTAATTACTACTTATACGCTTATTGTTTCCGGTATCATCATGCTCATGACCCGTGTAACCCTGAGCATTGAAATGTGTATGAAATTTTCATTTTGGGAAAACTTTTTGATTTCCAATAGTATATCACTGATAATTTCATTCATCCACGAAGGCATCTTCTTTTTTGACCAATGGAAAAAAAGTTACATAAAATCTGAAATCCTTGAAAAGGAGAACCTGATTTCACAGTTTGAGACCCTTAAGAACCAAATAAATCCGCACTTCCTGTTCAATAGCTTCAATACGCTCATTACCCTTATTGAAGAGGATAGAGAGAGTGCAGCCAATTACACACAAAAACTCTCAGATTTTTTCAGGACTATCCTGCAAATTAACACATTAACGCTGATTCCGCTTTCCGAAGAACTGGAATTAATCAACACATATTTTTTTCTGCAGCAAAAACGCTATGGCAATAACCTTCAGCTAGGAACCGATATACCCGAAACTTATCTAAAATCAGGGGTTCCTCCGTTATGTTTACAAATGCTGGTCGAAAACGCCATCAAACACAACATTATATCTACAGGGAAACCACTGCTGATTGAAATTGAGATTTCGGAACAAGGATATATAATCGTCAGGAATAATCTGCAAAAAAGGCTGGTTGAAGAAGAAAAACCGGGTATAGGAATTGAAAACATAAAAAACCGTTACCGTTTTCTTACTGATAAACCAGTTGAAGTTGTAATGTCAGCAAAACATTTCATCGTGGCTTTACCCGTTTTGCCGGCATAATTATTAAAAAGCCTAATTTAGCTTTATAAAACTAAAAATTGCAGTGAGGATACTTATTATTGAAGACGAAGCTACTGCTGCCCGGCGGCTTGAAAGAATGATTCTCGAGATTCTTCCGCATGCTCAGGTTGTTGAAACTATTGAAACGGTAACCGATGCAGTTGCCTGGCTAAATTTAAACCCGGAACCCGGGTTGATTTTTGCTGACATTCATCTGGCTGACGGGTCCTGCTTTGAAATATTTAAACGGGTAAAAATTTCGAGTCCTGTTATTTTTGTAACTGCATATGACCAATATGCCATTGAGGCCTTTAAAATCAATAGTATCGATTATTTATTGAAACCCGTAAAGAGAGAAGATCTTGAAAGAAGTATCGCCAAATTAAATTCGCTTACCCAAGCCGGGAACCTGAATCTACTGTTAGATAGGTTTTTAAAAAAACAGCAGGTCTGGCAAACCCGTTTTATTGTAAAAAGCGGATTGTATTTTAAAACCATCGAACAGCACAACATCAGTTTGTTTTATGCTGAAGACAAGGTCGTATTCTTGCTGTCAACCGATCAGAAAACATTTGCAATTGACCAAACGCTGGATAAATTGTCACAGGTGCTTGATCCGGCATTGTTTTTCAGAATAAACAGAAGTTGCATCATCAGCCTGCATGAGGTGAACAAAGTTAGCACCTATACCAAAGGGAGGATGAAAATTGAAAAAAAAATTGCCGGTTTCAATGATTTAATTGTCCCTGCCAATAAAGTTCAGAATTTTAAATTATGGCTAGAAGGCAGATTAGTACCAGAAAACCAATAAATTACAGCTTAAATGCTACTGTCATTAAGTCATTTACCTCATGCTGCTGAAAAAATGATTAAATTTGCAGTGAACTTTATTAAACTAAATGACAGAAGATTTCGACGATAAGTTTGAAGATTTCATGATACCCCTGGTTGAGCGTTTCGAAGAAATGCTGAATGATAAGGTAGAATATTTTTTTGATGTAGATGAGTTTGAAGAGATTATCAATTACTACCTGGATAGTGGCAACCTGAAATTTGCAGAAATTGCTATCAATCATGCAGTTGGCCAGCATCCCGGCAGCCCGGTATTCATGCTGAAAAATGCACAGCTACTTGCTTCAGGTGATAAAACTGACAAAGCCCTTGCAATTCTTGACAAGGTAGAAGATCTGGAGCCCGATAATGCTGAAATATTCCTGACACGGGGTGCAATCTTCAGCAAACTCAAAAACCACGAAAAAGCTATCACCGAATTCCACAGAGCATTGGTTGACTCAGAAGAAATTGACGAAGTTTATTCTACAATTGCTTTTGAATATGA
>CAZKCK010000033.1:19220-27694 GCA_964550695.1 uncultured Bacteroidales bacterium
GAACCTGAAGCAATATCTTTTTATTACATAGGAGAATGTTACGAAAAGCTGGAGAATTTTGAAAAAGCTGCGGAGCATTATGAAATTGCAGTGCGTCTGGACGAATCGCTGGCTGATGCATGGGTAGGACTTGGAATGGCATATACGCAACTCGGACAGCACAAGACCGCTATGATGCACGTTGAAAAAGCCATAAAAATTGAAACATCAAATCCTGAATATTTTTACATACTTGGTGATATCCAACTGAAACTCGGCCTGAGCGAAAAAGCACTTGCTTCATACTATATGGTAGCCAAACTTGAACCTGCCGACCATGAGGTTTGGCTTGATATAGCTGAAATTCATGAGAATAACAACAACCTGGTTGATGCCATAGCTGCAATTCAGGAGGGTCTTGAAAAAGTTACAATTTTCTCGGAACTCAATTTTAAATTGGCGGAATTATATGTAAAATCCGGCAATATGCAGGAAGCCTATGAAGCTTTTGCACAGGGTGTTACCAACGATCCTACTGATTTGGATTCAATCATGGCTGATTATCCAATATTTTCGCAACACCATGAATTTCAACAAATTATTAACATATATCTTAACAATAAAACCTGATGGAAATTATCAACTTCCTTATTGATTTTGTTCTGCATATTGACAAGCATCTATACGAAATCTTCAGCCAATACCAAACCTGGACTTACCTCATCCTTTTCCTGATTGTTTTTTGCGAAACCGGACTGGTGGTTACACCATTTCTTCCGGGCGACTCGCTGCTTTTTGCATCAGGTGCACTTGCTGCCATGCCGGGTGAACCTCTGAACATTTACCTTATACTCGCAGTTTTCTTTAGTGCAGCCATTATTGGCGACAATACCAATTATTTTATCGGTAAATTTTTAGGGACCAGGGTTTATGAAAAAAATTACCGCCTGATTAACAGAAAATACCTTGAGAAAACCCACACCTTTTATGAAAAACATGGTGGTAAAACCATTATTATGGCTCGTTTTATGCCATTTTTAAGAACTTTTGCCCCCTTCGTGGCAGGAGTAGGAACGATGCATTATCCGAAATTTTTCACATTTAGCCTGGCTGGTAATATCTTATGGGTTAATATATTTTGCTGGGCTGGTTTCCTGTTTGCCGAAAATGATTTTGTAAAAAATAATTTTTCTGTAGTCATTATCGGGATCATACTTGTTTCTATCATTCCACCAGTGGTGGCAGTAATTCGTTCAAAATTAAAAAAATCATGAGGGTTTTTGGACTTATTGGGTTTCCTGTAACCCACTCATTTTCTAAAACGTTCTTTGCCAATAAATTTAAAGAGGATAGGATTAAAGATGCAGTTTACGAACTTTTCCCATTGCAAAACCTTTCCGAGTTCGGGCAACTAATCAGAAAAAACATCAACCTTAAAGGTCTGAACGTAACCATTCCTTACAAGCAAACCATTATTCCGTTTCTGAATATTTTAAGTGATGAGGCTACTGAAATAGGCGCAGTAAATGTAATAAGAATCAACACGATTAAAAGGCAGATTTTTCTGGAGGGCTATAATACTGACCATTATGGTTTTGCTGAATCCATAAAACCTCATTTACGCATCCATCATCAAAATGCACTCATCCTTGGAACAGGAGGTTCCGCACAAGCCGTGGCTTATGCGTTGAAAAAACTTAAGATCAATGTTACATTTGTATCAAGAACTCCCGAAAATGGTGCCCTTGATTATCAGGCACTTGATTCATCAGTAATCGAATCTCATCAGATTATTATTAATTGCTCACCTGTTGGTATGCATAAACTATCCGGCCAAAAACCGGAGTTGCCTTACAACCAACTAACAAGCAAGCATTTACTTTACGATTTGGTATACAATCCCGCTGAAACTGAATTTTTAAAAGCCGGAAAAAAATATGGAGCCAAAACCATGAATGGTCTACAGATGCTTCATATTCAGGCTGAAAAATCCTGGGAGATATGGAATGCTTAAACAAATAAATACGTAAAAATAAACAATATGTCAGCATTGATACAGTTTGCTATTTTCCCGACTGATAAGGGCGAAAGTGTAGGCAAAGAAGTTTCGGAAGTAATTAAAATGATTGACCAGAGTGGGGTTTCATACAAATTAACACCCATGGGTACTATCATTGAAACTGAAACGCTGAGTGAAGGACTTGGCATCATCAACCGGGCCTATGAAATTCTGGAGCCCATGAGCCAGCGCGTTTATGCGACTGTAAGCATTGATGTCCGGAAAAATACATCCAACCGGATGAATTCCAAAATCCTCTCCATTGAAAACCGAATCGGACCTGTGAAAAAATAATTAATCGTAAAAAGGCCAGATCACGCCAAAATTCAACCCTGCATCCTGCAATGGATAGTGCGGAACAGCATAATAATCAAATCCGCTGAATGATCCGTTTACATGCCGGTAGCGCAAAAACAGTCTCGCTCTGTTCACTTTAAAATTCGCAAAAAGATCAATCACAACAAAACCACCTGTTTTCTTTTCTTCCTGTAAGTAAAACATATTGGTTGCCGGTGAAAAAGCATCTGAGTAATAAGGTGTATTGAAAGATACTGTTATGCCCGGCTGAAACAAAAGGGCCTGATTGAACAACACATGGGTTAAATAGATACTTGAACGAAGATTGAGTAATGGTAAATTCAAATTTGAACTATCATTGGTGTACTGAAGAACCACCAGATTTTCAACAGATAACCGCCTGTATGTAATTTTATTCTGAAGCTTTGCGCGTAAAAGGGAAATTTGTCCATCATTCTGAGCAGGCAATGCATCTCGGTTAAAGTATACAAGTTCATTAATCAGCATATAATCAGCGGATAATTCGGTTTTAGGAATATTCATAAAAATACCTGCCCGCAATACTTCCTGTCTGTTGAATGCATTGTCCCAGCGATAACTGTTGCCATAATGGTACTGGAAATAATAATCCGGCTTCTCTGAACTCATCCCGGCACGAACTCCAACAATCCAGTCAGGCTGTTTAAATACTGTAGATACTTTCCCGGCTATTCCAAAATCACCATCATTATAATCGCCCTTTACAAAAAAAGCATCTCCTGAAACCAAAAAACGATCATACAAAAAAAGCTGAACTGCTGCTGATGGTATAATCTGATTGAATTTTCTGCTCATCGAATCACTTTTGTATTCAACAAACTGATGTTTGGCAGCAACCCTGATCTTTAATGGAAACTTACTTTCAAGCAGATATGAACTATTTGTCCATGAAAATTCATTCTCAATTTTTCCGATAAATACCGAATCGTGTGTAAAAGTTGAATCAATATAAAACACAGGATAATAGGCCTTGTCTGGCTTCGTATCCTCAAACAGATACGCATCTTCTGAATACGTCAAATTATGTGAAAACCGCCCAAAACGCAGTAATTTTCGTGGGATTTGTCTGGTAATCAAGGTGTCTTGATTATTAGCAACCACCTCAAGTTTTAGACTATCTGCCAAAACTACCCCTTCAACTCTTGCTTTTGCAGTGTCAGGCAAGCTGGCTTCCTGAATTCCCGCTTCATAAAAATGTGACAAAAAGAGTTTTATTCCTTTTTGATATCCACTTGCTGTACTAAGGTTTACGGTAATTACTTTACGATTTTGCTCAATATTATTTTCAAAAATAGCATCATCCTGAATACCTCCATTTAACCCGAAATTAAAGCTGTTGCTTATAAATCCGGCTAAAATACCGTATCTCCGGTTCTTTGAAAAATACCTCAGGTTTGCTGTAAAATTATTATTCGTAACATCCTGATTGCTATAGGCTCCATTACTGCTGATCAGCCGGTATTGTAAACCTAGTGTAAGCCCTTTGTACAGAGGGCGGTTTAAATGAGCCTGAAGATAGTTCTCTTTATCAGGGCCCATAACATAGGTTATTTCAGAAAACGGAGTCCGCGACAAATAATACGGAATATTCTCAATATCAAATTTGTAAATATCAAAACTGCTACGGCCAAAATTAAATCCCGCGCTATTAAAAAACTCAGGAACAAGATTACGTACCGGCAGACCAATATTGCCCAACGTGGCATAAAGGTTTTGTTGCTTAAATACAGGATCGTACAGATGAATATTATTGGGCAAAGTATCCCTTAAATAAGACTTGATACGGTTTAATGTCTGAATACTGTTGTAAAAATAATACACATGGCTCGAATCGCTTCTTTCAGTAGCTGTTGGTAATTGGGCTTTTACATGAATACAACTGGTAATCAAACTCAGAAAGGCGACCATCCTGATTATACGAAAGATATATTTTCTCTGAATATTTGCCATAAATTACTTTTGAAAATTGCGCTGACGCATTGCCTCAAAAACCAGAATTGCAGTTGATGTTGAAACGTTTAATGAATCGATTTTACCCAACATTGGTATGATTATGTTGTGATTACAAAAACTCAGCCACTGTTCGGTAAGCCCGGATGCTTCTGTTCCCATAACAAACGCCGTGGGTTGTGTATAGTCAAAAAGATGATACGCTGACGATGCGGTGAGTTCAGCAGCATAGGTATTGAAATTATTCCTTTCAAGCCAATGCATTGCATCGTCTGAAGAACATGTTACAATCTGGTTTGTAAAAACGGTACCAATACTGGCTCTGATCACATTTGGATTATAGATGTCTGATAACGGATCACAAATTATAACTGCATCAATAGCTGCTGCATCAGCAGTTCGTAATATTGCCCCGAGATTACCCGGTTTTTCGATGGATTCAAGCACAACCACCAGTGGATTTGATGTTAGTCTGATTTTACTAAAATCGTGATCAGTCTGCTGAAAAACAGCCAGTGCACCTGAAGTTGATTCTCTGTATGCAATACGGCTGAATGCTTCTGCAGATAAATAAAAAATCTCAGTTTCCGGATTTCCGGCAAGTAACTGGTCGAGGACAGCCTTCTCTGAAACCTGTTTACTAAAATATACTGAATTGGGCTTATACCCGCTTTGAATTGCAAGGCTTATTTCCCGAAGCCCTTCAACAACCAATAAACCTGTTTCCCTCCGTTCCTGATGTTTGGATTGAAGCTTAATAATTTGCTTAATATGTGGATTCTGAGGGCTCGATATTTCGTGAAACATATGCAAAATTCGTAAAGAATCCACAAAGGTAGCAAATTAAGAACTTCAGAAGATGTGCAGCATTGGCTGATTTTGCTGATATTTGCACCTGAATGCAGTTGATGATGAAATACATTGAACTTCTTGCTCCGGCGCGTGATTCGGCTACTGGAATTGATGCCGTCAATTTCGGAGCTGATGCCGTATATATTGGTCCTCCGGAATTCGGGGCAAGGGCGTCAGCCGGAAATTCAATTGCTGATATCACCAGTCTCATCCAATATGCGCACCTGTATCGGGCAAAGGTTTATGCCACATTAAACACATTGCTATATGATCATGAACTCGAAGCTGCCAAAAATATGATATGGCAGCTTTATGATTCTGGAATTGATGCAATTATCATTCAGGATATGGGGCTGTTAGAAATGGATCTTCCACCGGTGGCATTGCATGCCAGCACCCAAACACATAATCACAACTCCGAAAAAATCAAATTTCTGGAAAGTGCAGGTTTTCAACGCGTAATACTAGCCCGTGAGCTTAGTTTAGATGAGATTACAAAAATTAAAGAAGAAACCTCTATCGAACTTGAAGCTTTCGTTCATGGCTCACTGTGTGTGAGTTACAGCGGACAGTGCTATCTGAGTCAGATGGTAGCAAACAGAAGTGCCAACAGGGGGAAATGTGCGCAACCCTGTAGATCATATTATGATCTTATTGATAGCAATGGAAAAAAAATTCTCTCGCAAAAATACCTGCTTTCCTTAAAAGACCTCAATTTAGCCGGGAATATTTTACAAATGATTGAGGCGGGAATAACATCATTTAAAATAGAAGGCAGGTTAAAAGACCGTAATTATGTGAGGAACATCACCGGATATTATAGAAAAATTATTGATAATATACTAAATAACAATAGCTTATATCATAAATCTTCTTCAGGCAGAGTCAATTTCGATTTTACTCCGGATCCGTACAAAACTTTTAACCGCGATTTTACAACTTACTTTTCAAATGGCAGACAACATGCCGTTTTTTCTCCTGATACACCCAAGTCAACCGGAGAATTAATTGGTACGGTATCAGCAACTGATAGTTCCGGTTTTACAGTTGAGTCAGATAAAACTTTGGAAAACGGTGATGGTCTGTTGATAAAACTCCCTGCCGGAAGCTACATTGGAATCAGGGCAAATAAAGTAATTTCAAACCGCGTGATCCCTGTTGTACCTGAAGCTGTTCCTGTGGGTTCATTGGTATACCGTAATCATGATCAAAAATTCAGCAAGTTGCTGGAAAACTCGGCAACTAACCGAAAAATCCAAATCATAGCTATTTATTCAGAAAATCCCACAGGTATTAGTCTGGAGTTAAAAGATGAGGATAATATAACTGTGATTCTATCAAGAATATGTGATAAAAAAACAGTTGATAATCCTGAGAAATTTAAAGAAACCCTGATAAGTCAGTTACAAAAAACCGGTGGTACAAGTTTTGAAATAACTCAAATCACATGTAACAATCCTGAAAATTTTATAAGAATTTCTGATATTAATGCGATCAGGCGGGATGCACTGGATGAACTAAAACTGCAAAGGATTAATTTCTATAAGGCCCAGCCATTAAAGCGACACATTGATATCAATTTCGATTCAAACAAACAATTGAACTACCTTGCTAATGTAATAAACACAAAATCAAAAGATTTCTATGAACAATCAGGGTTTAAGGTATCTGAAACCGGACTTGATGAAACACGGGATTTTGAAGGAAAATGCCTCATGACCACAAAGCATTGCCTAAAATATGAAATAGGAAATTGTCCAAAAGAGCACGGCGATCCAATTGTAAAAGGCATAAAATACCCACTTTTACTAAAGGACCATACAAATGAATTTCTGTTGGAATTCGATTGCTCTGCATGTATTATGAAGATTAAATCTACAGTAAAAAATTGAAAAAATGAAACTCTTTTGCACTTCACCATGGCATGATTATGAACTAATCGATTCAGGAAATTTTCAAAAACTGGAACGATTTGGTCAGTATATACTTTCAAGACCAGAGCCTAAAGCTATATGGGACAAAACATTAAGTGACAAGGAATGGAAGTCTAAGTCACATGCAGAGTTCCGTAAAACTAAAAATTTTGAACCCGGTGACAAAGAAGAACAGGGAGAATGGTTCAAAAAACAGGATATGCCAGATCAATGGCAAATTAATTTTCCGCTGCAGGATAAAAATATACAATTCCGGTTAGGCTTAACTCCGTTCAGACATGTTGGAATTTTCCCGGAACAGGCAAACAACTGGAATTATATTTATGAAAGCATACAAAGATTAAATATTACGAAACCAAAAGTTTTAAATCTTTTTGCTTACACGGGAGGTGCTTCTTTGGTGGCATGTGCTGCAGGAGCAGATGTGGCTCATGTTGAAGCATTAAAGCAACTGATAGGCTGGACGAAGACCAACATGGAACTTTCCAGGCTGGATAAAATCAGATGGGTTCTTGAAGATGCTGTAAAATTCGTAAAAAGGGAAGTACGACGTGGAAACAGATACCACGGAATTATTCTGGATCCACCGGCTTATGGCCGTGGACCTGAAGGAGAGAAATGGATACTGGAAGAAGGAATAAATGATTTATTAAAGGATTGCCAAAAAATACTGGACCCTGATAATCGTTTTTTGGTTTTGAATCTGTATGCTAAGGGAAATTCTCCACTGATAACCGAAAATTTATTCGATGGAATTTTTGGAAAAAGGGAAAATAAAGAATGTGGGGAATTATATATTGAAGATAAATTTGGCAAGAAATTGCCCTATGGCAGTTTGTTAAGGTTCAGTGAAGAAAAATAATACAGCGATTTCGGTTTCCTGAAGCGTAATACTGTGTAATGTTTTTAAACTAAAGGGCAAAAAAAAAGCCAGTCGCAATGACTGGCTTAATTTAAGAGATATTGGCGGCGACCTACTTTCCCACAATAAATGCAGTATCATCGGCGCTGGAGGGCTTAACTTCTCTGTTCGGAATGGGAAGAGGTGATCACCTCCGCTATAGCCGCCATAATTTCTTTAATACCTTTATTATTACCCTGACAGATCAGGGCGACAAGATACACTTTTGTCTTATTATTTACTTGTAAAGTCTTTGCGAAGAAAGTTTTCGGGCAATTAGTACTGCTCGGCTCAGCCATTACTGGTTTTACACCTGCAGCCTATCAACGTCGTAGTCTACAACGACCCTCAATGGAAGTCTCATCTTGAGGCGAGTTTCGTACTTAGATGCTTTCAGCACTTATCTCATCCAAACGTAGCTACCCTGCGATGCAGCTAGGCGCCACAACAGGTACACTAGAGG
>CAZKCK010000034.1:0-27137 GCA_964550695.1 uncultured Bacteroidales bacterium
TTTAAAATGTTGCCTGTAATTGTGTGCAAATTCTCCAAATGCATTAATTTTGCAAGATGAACTGGTTTTCATCAGTATTTATAAAAAGTTTCCGTAAATGCCCGAATGATAAACGACCTTTATATTTAACATGAATCCGATTACCAATTATAAATCACCAGTCACCAATCACCAGTCACCAATCACCAGTCACCAATCACCAATCACCAATCACCAATCACCAATCACCAATCACCAATCACCAATCACAAAAACCTTAATAAATATGAATAAAAATCTCATTTATCTCGTCTTATCAGCAGTGCTCCTTTTTTCGGCGGCCTGCAACAATGCTCCCAAAACAATGGCAACCGACAAAGTTGATACCATTGCAGCAAAAGTGGCTGAATACGCACTATTTGTCTTAAATACTGATACTTCGGTGCTTAGTGCAAACGAAAAGCAAATGCTGCCCATACTTCTTGAGGCTGCTGCCATCATGGATGATATTTTCTGGAAACAGGCCTATGGTGATAAAGCTGCCCTGCTTGCCGGAATAAAAGACAGTATGGTGCGTGAATTTGTGCTCATTAACTACGGACCCTGGGAAAGACTGAATGACAACAAGCCATTTGTTGCAGGAGTTGCTGCCAAACCTGCCGGAGCTGGTTTTTACCCTGTTGATATGACAAAGGAAGAGTTTGAAGCGCTTAAGGATCCGGCAAAAACCGGGCTCTATTCCATCATTGGACGTAAAGCCGACAAAAGCCTTGAAGTAATTCCATATCATGTGGCATACAATACTGAACTTACCAAAGCTTCAGAATTGGTTAAAAAAGCAGCCTTACTTGCTGAAGATCCGGGCCTGAAAAAGTACCTTGAACTCAGGGCCGCAGCTCTTCTTTCTGACGATTATTTCCCCAGCGACATGGCCTGGATGGATATGCGCAACAATGGCGTTGATTTTGTAATTGGCCCGATCGAAAGTTATGAGGATCAGATTTTTGGATATAAAGCATCCTACGAAGCCTATGTATTGGTTAAAGATAAGGAATGGAGCAGCAAAGTCCTTAAATATGCTGCCTTGCTTCCTAAATTGCAACTTTCTTTACCGGTAGCTGATGAATATAAAAAGGAAACTCCCGGAACTTCTTCTGATCTTGGAGTTTATGATGCCCTGTATTATGCCGGCGATTGCAATGCAGGAAGTAAAACCATTGCCATCAACCTGCCCAACGACCCAAAAGTACAGAATTTAAAGGGCAGCCGGAGATTGCAACTCAAAAACGCCATGCAGGCAAAGTTTGATAAAATTCTTCTCCCAATCTCTAAGTTGGTCATTGATAAGGAACAGCAACATTATGTAAAATTTGATGCGTTCTTTGAAAACGTGATGTTTCACGAAATCGCCCATGGGCTGGGGATGAACAATACCATCAATGGCAAGGGAATCGTAAAGGATGCACTGAAAGAAACCTATACTTCGCTCGAAGAAAGCAAAGCCGACATCCTTGGAC
Source organism: uncultured Bacteroidales bacterium (assembly GCA_964550695.1). Taxonomy (GTDB): domain Bacteria; phylum Bacteroidota; class Bacteroidia; order Bacteroidales; family TTA-H9; genus CAZKCK01. Next base: position 1,497 of record CAZKCK010000034.1, read on the forward strand.
TTTATCTGATAACTCAGTTAAATAATATGGGTGAATTTAAAGATAAAGATCTGATGGAGAACTATGTTACGTTTTTAGCAGGTATTTTTCGTTCGGTAAGGTTTGGTGCCGCAAGCGCCCATGGAAAAGCCAACATGATCAGGTTTAATTATTTTAATGAACAGGGCGCCTTTACTTATGATAAAGCTTCGCGTACCTACAAAGTTGAATTTGAGCAGATGAAACTGGCCATGAATAGTCTTTCAGCAATCATTCTGAAAATTCAGGGAGATGGTGACTATGAGGCTGCTTTAAAACTTATTGCTGAAAAAGGCAACATCAGCCCCGATTTGCAGGCCAATCTGGATGAAATTGGCAATATTGGCATACCAAGAGATATTATTTTTAAACAAGGCCTTGCGTTTTACGCAAAGTAGAATTTTTAAAATTCATTTCTAACATTCAGGGGCACTTTACTGGTGCCTCTTTTTTTTGAGTTTGCTTTGCCATGAAACAATATTGATTTACTTTTGCAATTTAAACCCAATCTAAATTATTCACGATGGAAAAGCTTGTGATTGAAAACAAAGTAAGAAACGTTATTGACCAGATTAAACCCTACCTGCAGCAGGATGGTGGTGATATTGAATTTGTTGAACTTACCGATGATTTAACCGTAAATGTGAACCTTCTGGGTGCCTGCGGCTCATGCCCGTTTAGCACAATGACTTTAAAAAATGGTGTGGAACAGGCTGTTAAAAAAGCAATTCCTGAAATTAAATCAGTGGAAGCCATTAATCTGTAGGCAATTATTAATTTTGGGCTGTAAATTATTAAAATCATTCAATTCAATGCGATATGAAAGTAATTAAATTTTTTGCAATGATCGGCCTGGTAATCACGCTGGCTGCCTGTAAACACGAAAAGGTTTTTAATCAGGTAATTAAAGACCCAAAGACCGGCCAGGATATTTTGTATGGCTATTGTGATGTTTCCGGAATAAAAGGCAGCGTGTTTCAGGAAGCATACATACGCGGACTTAATGAATACACCGCCCATGATTCAACAGTGCAGGCATTTAAGCCTCTTTTACAGGATGTTACATTCAAAGCTTTCATGGGTACCTGGGATGTTACTTCGCAGAATGTTGTTCCGGTATTGCTGAACGTGCTTTTTAATGCTGAGTTTGATGTAACTAAAGCTGAGAACTTTGAATTAATCTGCCTTGACAGTGAGATGAAATGTGATGTGGTAGATCCGAATGACTTTGATGTATCTACACTTCCAACCATTATTTTGTACCGCAAGGGCAATGAAGTCGGGAGAATTGTTGGATCTCCTGCCGGTAAAATGGAAGCTGTATTGCTTGAAATCCTTAAAAAGAAGTAAATGTTTGTTGCTAAAACGATAGCCGGTTTACGTGATTCTTTGCAATTGGCTGTGATTCAGAAAAAAAAGATTGGATTTGTTCCAACCATGGGTGCCCTTCATCAAGGGCATCTCTCTTTAATCAGCAGGGCCGTGGCAGAAAATGACGTGGTAGTTTCAAGTATTTTTGTAAACCCCATACAGTTCAACAATCCTGAGGATCTGGCGAAATACCCGCGTACTTTTGAACAGGATGCCAAAATGCTTGAATCAGCCGGCTGCGATGTTTTGTTCTACCCTTCAGTCGATGAAATGTACCCTGAGCCTGTAACCAAAGTATATGATTTTGGTCAGTTGGATAAAGTGATGGAAGGCCGTTTCAGACCCGGACATTTCAACGGAGTAGCCATTGTAGTACATAAGTTATTTAATATGGTACGCCCTTACAGCGCTTATTTCGGGGAGAAGGATTTTCAGCAACTTGCCGTTATTAAGAAAATGGTAGAAATGGAACAACTTGATGTTCAAATTATACCATGCCCAATTGTAAGAGAAAAGGACGGGCTTGCAATGAGTTCGCGCAATGTAAGACTCGGTAAAGCTGAACGCGCACTTGCTCCATTCATTTATCAGACCCTGCAATCCTCAGTTAAACTTTCGGGCACTGCAAGTGTATCTGATGTAATTTCAATGGTCAAATCATCGTTTGCAGCGCATCCGGAGTTTGCACTTGAATATTTTAATCTGGTTGATTGCACGTCATTATCCGATGTAAATGATTGGAATGAAAGTGCTTGTATCATTGGTTGTATCGCAGTTCATCTGGGGGGTGTACGTTTAATTGATAATATGATGTTTCGACCAGCTTAACCGAACTTATATTATTGATATTCAGCATTAAATTTCTATTAATTATAATTTATTATCCACAGGGATATTTTATTTTATTACTTTTGTGGCCGCAATGTTAATAGACGTACTTAAATCAAAAATTCACCGTGCACAGGTGACCGATGCCAATCTAAATTACATCGGAAGCATAACCATCGACGAGGATTTGATGGATGAAGTGCTTTTAATTGAAAATGAGCGGGTTCATATTTATGATATTAACAATGGTGAACGGTTCGACACCTACGTTATCAAAGGTGGAAGGGGTACCGGAGTGATTGCTATCAATGGGGCCGCTGCCCGCAAAGTAGCCATTGGCGATTATGTGATTATTGTTTCATATGCCCATATGGACTTTGAAGAAGCCAAAAATCATAAGCCCTTTATTTTGTTTCCGGGCGAAAATAATAAGATAAACTGAACACATTGAAAAAGAAGGTTTTCTCAGCGCTGAAAGTGCTGTTTTTTTTAGGAGTTGGTTTTTTCTTTATCTGGCTTTTTCTTCGCAACCTCAGCCCTGAACAAAAATCAGAAATAATCATTTCTCTGCGGCAGGCCAACTACTGGTGGATTATTGCTGCCATGGTAGTTGGGGTTATCAGCCATGGAATCCGTGCACGCCGCTGGATGATTCTGATGGAACCTCTTGGTTATAAACCTCGGTATATCAATGTTTTTTTTGCTGTTTTTGTGGGTTACTTTGCCAATCTGGCCCTGCCACGCCTTGGCGAAGTAAGCCGTTGCGGGGTTCTCACGCGATACGAAAAAGTGCCTTTTAATAAATCATTTGGTACCGTCATTACTGAGCGTGCACTCGACATGCTTTTATTCCTTTTTTTGTTTCTTGTGAATCTGGTATTGCAATTCAGCCTCCTGCGTTATTACATCGATGAAAAAGTGTACAAACCTTTGTCAAGCAAGGTTGAAACCGCCGGAAATCATAATTCTGGCGGCATTTATATTTTTGGCGGTATTGTAATATTATCAGTCATCTTTTATGTTTTCAGGGAGCGGTTTTATCATTTGAAATTCGTGATTAAAATTAGGGATATGGTTCGGGGATTTCTGGAAGGCATGAAATCACTCCTGATAATTAAACGCCCTTTCGAGTTTATTTTTCTTACTGTTTTGATCTGGGTATGTTATTTTTTAATGACATTTCTGGTTTTTTTCAGTCTGCCGGCCACCAGCGGTCTGGGCTTTAATGCGAGTCTTGCAGTACTGGTTTTTGGTACCATCGGCATTATTCTGGTTCAGGGAGGAATTGGGGTTTACCCTGCAATCGTGGCCGAAACCCTGTTTATTTACCATATTTCATCAACTACAGGTTACGCTATGGGATGGTTATTATGGTCATCTCAAACATTGCTTATAGTAATAGTTGGTTCAATTTCCTTATTTTTGTTGCATATAGTAAATAAAAAACCCGATGAACCGCTTAGAACTGATAACCAAACGGATATTCACCAGAGAAGCGCCTGAACTCGACAGGATGCTGGCTTTCTGGCACTTTAAAGGATACAAAATTGTTTTTACCAACGGATGCTTTGATATTGTCCATTTGGGTCATATCGATTATCTCGCCAAAGCCTCGCAGCATGGCAATGTGCTGATTGTGGGACTGAATTCTGATGCTTCAGTGAGCCGGCTCAAAGGCAATAACCGTCCGCTGGTTGATCAGCATGCCAGGGCTATGGTACTGGCTTCACTCAGGTTTGTTGACGCTGTTGTTGTGTTTGAAGAAGATACGCCCCTTGAACTCATTAAAAAAATTCGCCCTGATGTATTAATCAAAGGAGCCGATTACAAGCATGATGAAATTGTGGGGCATCATGTGGTAAAGGAATATGGCGGAAAAGTAAGTACTATACAATTGGTTGAGGGGTATTCTACAACAGCCATCGAACAAAAAATTCTTGCAGCCAATAAGGGCATTGCACTATAATCCGAATTGTACATGGCCAAAACCAAAACTGTCTTTTTCTGTCAGAATTGCGGTACACAGTCTCCCAAATGGATCGGACGTTGTCCCGGTTGCAATGAGTGGAATACTTTTGCCGAAGAAGTTGTTCATCATGAGCGTGATACTAAGGCAGGTGATGCGCGTCGCAGGTTTCAGCCAAAACCGGTATTGATACGTGAAATTGCATCTAAATCCGAATCCCGTATTAAAACCGGAAATGGTGAACTTGATCGTGTCCTGGGCGGAGGTCTTGTGCCGGGTTCTCTCATTCTGGTTGGTGGTGAGCCCGGAATTGGAAAATCTACCCTGATGCTTCAGGTAGCAATGGGTGTTCCGGCTCTTACTGTTTTATATGTATCAGGCGAAGAAAGTGAACAGCAGATTAAAATGCGCGCTGACAGGCTCCTCATACGCGATGGAAACTGCCTGGTTTTAACAGAAACATCCCTGAACGATATTTTCAGACATATTGATGATGTAAACCCCGGAATGGTCATCATCGATTCTATTCAGACCCTGCACAATGATATCATTGATTCTGCAGCAGGCAGCATCTCGCAGATCAGGGAGTGCGCGGCTGAGTTACAGAAATATGCCAAGCAAAGTGATGTTCCGGTGGTGCTGATAGGTCATATTACCAAAGATGGGAGTATAGCCGGACCTAAAATTCTTGAACACATGGTTGATACAGTGCTTCAGTTTGAAGGTGACCGCAACCATGGCTACCGGATTCTGCGTTCAGTAAAAAACAGGTTTGGCTCCACCAGTGAGTTGGGAATATATGAGATGCAGGGAAATGGTCTGCGTGAGGTTACAAATCCTTCCGAAATTCTGCTCTCACAGCATGAAGATAACCTGAGCGGAATTGCCATTGCCTCTACAATTGAAGGTCTGCGACCTATGTTGATTGAAATACAGGCACTCGTAAGTACAGCCGCCTATGGTACACCGCAGCGTTCAGCTACCGGATTTGATGTAAGAAGGCTGAATATGCTGCTTGCCGTTCTCGAAAAGCGAGCCGGGTTCAGGATGGGAATCAAGGATGTTTTTCTGAATGTTGCCGGAGGAATCAGGGTTGATGATCCGGCTACCGATCTGGCAGTAATTGCGGCAGTGCTATCATCATCAGAAGATATCCCCATAAATCAGAAGATATGCATGGCAGCAGAAGTAGGACTTTCAGGTGAAATCAGACCGGTTACAAGAGCCGAAAGCAGAGTGGCAGAAGCAGAGAAACTGGGCTTTGATGAGATTATTATTTCAAAATATGGGTTAAAGGGAATAGATGCAGCCAAATGCGGAATCAAAATAGTTCCGGTCTCTAAAATTGAAGATGTTTTCAGGCACTTGTTTGCCTAATTTAACTATTATGACAGAAAAAGAAACAAACAATAACCCGGTTTACGACGCAGCCAAAGAAAAGACACAGATTCTCAATCTGTTCCGCAGATTGATGCTGGTACATAAACCAAACCCTGAAAAGGCAAAAGAAGACCGGCAAATGGTTCGGAAAGCCTTTAAACTGGCGCTTGATGCACATCAGAATATGCGCCGTAAAAGTGGTGAGCCCTATATAATTCATCCAATTGGGGTTGCCATCATCTGTGCCGAAGAAATCGGGCTGGGAACCACTTCGATTGTTTGTGCCCTCCTGCACGATGTGGTTGAAGACCGGAGCGATCTGTACACCTTCGACGATATCCGCCGGCTGTTTAACAATAAGGTAGCTTCCATTTGTGAAGGCCTGACAAAAATTAAAGAAATTTTCGACCACACCGATGCTTCCGACCAGGCTGCACATTATAAGAAATTGCTGGTCACCATGAGCGATGACGTGCGTGTAATCCTGATAAAACTGGCTGACAGGCTGCACAATATGCGTACGCTCGAATTTATGCGGCCCGAGAAAAGACTGAAAATAGCTGCTGAAACAACTTTCCTTTTTGCTCCGCTGGCTCATCGCCTTGGCTTATATGCCATCAAAAGTGAACTCGAGGATCTGTCGCTTAAATTTACCGAACCTATTATTTATACAGAAATCAGCCGGCGACTGGCTGAATCTGACCATATTCGTGTTGGGTTTGCCAATGAATTTCTATACCCAATCAAAAGAGATCTGGCCGAAAAAGGTCTGAAATGCAGGATATTGGTTCGGAACAAGTCGATAAGTTCGATATGGGCAAAAATGAAGAAAAAGCAGATACCCTTCGATGAAGTGTATGATGTTTTTGCCATCAGGATAATCGTTGACGTTGCTCAAAAAGATGACAGCTCAGCATGCTGGGCAGCGTATTCAATTGTTGTGGACCATTACAAGCCCAAACCTGACCGTATGCGCGACTGGATATCCATCCCCAGAGCAAATGGATACCAGGCACTGCATGCCACCGTCATGAGCCAGATTGGTAAATGGGTTGAGGTTCAGATACGTACAGAACGTATGGACGACATTGCCGAAAAAGGTTATGCTGCCCACTGGAAATATAAACATGAGCAATATGATGACCGCAATGTTGAAAACTGGCTCGACCGTATCCGCGATATGTTGCAGCAAACCGAAAAAGATGCGCTTGACTTTCTTGATGATGTTCAGGGCTATCTGTTTCAGCAGGAAGTGTTTATATTTACACCAAAAGGCGAATTACGCATTTTACCCGCCGGAAGTACCGTACTTGATTTTGCATATGCCATTCACATCGAAATAGGAAATAATTGTATTGGCGCCAATGTTAATCATAAGCTTAAGCCACGTTATTATGAACTCAAAAGTGGTGACCAGATAGAAGTACTGACAAGTAAAAAGCAGGAACCTGAAGAAGAATGGATAAGTTTTGTAAAAACAAGCCGGGCTAAATCAAAAATTAAGGATTTTATTCGTGAGAAGAAAATGGCTCATACCGATGTAGGTAAGGATAAACTTAAGAAGTACTTTGAAGCTGCTGAAGTGGCGTTTTCTGATGAAAATATCGAGGAATTTATCAGAAATTCCGGTTATAATCAGGAGTATGAACTGTATTATGATATTGCAACCAGCAAGCTTTCTGATAAAGTAATCAGGCAGCTGCTTCATCATGAAAGCCGTTCCTGGTTTAGTTATATTAATCCTTTCAGTAAACCCAAACCAACCAGTGTTACCAGTCTTACTGATGAGGTAATCAGGCAATTGCGCAAAAAACCTGATCTGCTGTTGCTGAATAAGGAATTTGAAAATATCAGATACCATATTGCTCCCTGCTGCAATCCGATACCCGGAGATGACGTAATGGGGTTCATCGATAAAACCAAGGGTATCGTTATTCACCGTACCCAGTGTTCAGAAGCCACTGAGCTGATGTCAACCTTCGGTAAAAACATTGTAAAGGTTAAATGGACGGAGAATGCCAAACTTGGTGTACTCGCAGGAATCCGTATTTCAAGTCTTGATAAGAAAGGACTAATGCTTGAAATTACAAAGGTAATCTCAGCAGAAATGGATATAAATATCAAGTCGGTGAACTTTGAAAGCGATGGAGGCGTGTCAGGAGGAATTATCATGCTGTATGTAAATAATACGCAACAACTCGAAAATCTGATTAATAAAATCAGAAAACTCGAAGGCGTTAAGAAGGTCATGCGCATCGATAATTATTCAGAGACCGACAATGACTAAGTTTAAGATGGCAAGTTAAATAATAAAAAACTTACCTTATTTTTAGATGTAATTTATTGATATAATGTATTATGCAATTTTTTATTTTATTTGTTCTTAGAATGAATAAAAATTGTATTAATTTTATAGCGTTCAAAAAAAAATTGCGGCTTATATGAAGAACATAAATAAGGAAGCTTTTGACAACGTTCAGACTATTTTTACTGAGTACCTACAAAAAAACGGACATAGGAAAACCCCTGAGCGTTATACCATTCTGAAAGAAATCTATTCAACTGAGGGTCATTTTGATATTGAATCATTGTATATCAGGATGAAACGTAACAAGTACCGTGTAAGCCGTGCCACTTTATACAATACCATCGAATTACTTCTTGATTGCCAGTTGGTTACCAAGCATCAATTCGGAAGCAGCAGTGCCCAGTTTGAACGATCATACAAATTTCAGCAACATGATCATGTGATTTGTCTTGAAAATGGAGAAGTTCGGGAGATTCTTGAATTTTGCGATCCCAGAATTCAGGAAATCAAGGCAGATATTGAACGCCAGTTGAATGTTGAAATTACCAGCCATGCGCTTACTTTTTACGGAAAATGCCGGCAAAAACAAAGCTAAACGCACATTTTTTTTCCTACATTTGCATATTGCTAAATAATTACTGATTAATTTTATTATCAGCTATTTGGCAATTTTTTTTGTGCTCATTGAAGAATGAGCTTTGCTGCAAGTTGGTGTGTTTAAAATAACTCCTTATGAAAATTGATGTATTGCTTGGCCTGCAATGGGGCGATGAAGGCAAAGGAAAAATTGTGGACGTGTTAACGCCACGTTATAATATTATAGCCAGATTTCAGGGTGGACCCAATGCCGGGCATACCATTGAGTTTGATGGGAAGAAATTTGTGTTACATACAATTCCATCCGGTATTTTTAATTCAGATACAATTAATCTTATTGGAAATGGAGTAATTATTGACCCTTTTATATTAAAAAAGGAAATAGAAAACCTGATCAGCAATGCCGGGATTGACGTATTTGGAAATCTCAGGATCGCCAGACGGAGTCACCTGATTTTACCAACGCACCGTTTGCTTGATGCCGTATACGAACGATTGAAGGGCAACAATAAAATCGGCTCTACATTAAAAGGAATCGGTCCAACTTATACCGATAAGATTGCCAGACTCGGCATCCGGACAGGTGATTTAAATTCAGGTACATTTTCTGAGAAGTATAAAATGCTGAAAGAGCATCATCTTAAAATTATCGGATCATATTTCCAAGACATTTCAGAATTCAAAATCGACGGATACACATTCGAAGAATATGAAGGTTTGTGGATGGATGCCCTGCCGGTACTTCTTCAAATTCAACAAGTTGATAGTGAGTATTTTATACATCATAATTTGTGGGAGGGCAAATCCATCCTCGCCGAAGGTGCACAGGGTTCAATGCTTGATATTGATTTTGGTTCCTATCCATTTGTAACTTCTTCAAATACTGTTTCAGCCGGTGTATGTTCCGGACTTGGAGTTGCGCCTTCAGCTTTAGGTAAGGTGTATGGAATCATGAAAGCTTACTGTACACGTGTAGGTAGCGGTCCGTTCCCGACTGAACTTCATGACGAAACCGGTCAGTATCTGCGTGATAAAGGCCGTGAATATGGTTCCACTACCGGTCGTCCGCGCCGTTGTGGCTGGCTTGACCTTCCTGCATTGAAGTACGCTGTAATGATTAACGGGGTCACCAATCTGTTTCTCATGAAAGCCGATGTCCTCAGCAGCCTGCCGAAGCTCAGTATTTGCAATGCATATCAGGTTTATGGCGAAACCACTGATCAGATGCCTTACGATCAGTCAGCCCCTGAACCGCTTTATATTACCCGTAAAGGCTGGGATAATGATATTACACGTGCATCGTGTGCTTCTGAATTGCCGCAGGAACTCAACGATTATATTTCACTGATTGAATATACAGTGGGTGTTCCGGTTTCAATCGTTTCGGTGGGACCTGACAGAAAGCAAACCATTTTTAAAAAGCCTTTCTGACCTTAACCGGCTTAGCTTTCTTATTTGTAGGCCAAAATTCCGGTTGCTTCGGCTCCTGTGATTAACAGGTGAATGTCGTGCGTTCCTTCGTAGGTGATGACCGATTCAAGGTTCATGCTGTGCCGCATCAGCGGGAAATCACTTGTAATACCCATTGCACCAAGTACCTGACGCAGGTCGCGGGCAATATGCAGCGCAATCTCAACATTGTTGCGCTTTGCCATCGAAATCATAGCCGGGGTGGCTTTACCTGCGTTTCGCAATGAACCAAGCCTCCAGCAAATTAATTGAGCCTTTGTAATTTCGGTCAGCGCTTCTGCAAATTTTTTCTGCTGAAGCTGAAATGAGGCTATGGGTTTGTCAAACTGTTGCCTTTCGAGTGCATACTTTAAAGCTGCGTCATAACAATCAATGGCAGCACCAACAGCACCCCATGCGATACCATAGCGGGCAGAATTCAGGCAGGAGAGGGGGCCTTTCAGTCCTTTAACCCCGGGCAAAATATTCTCAACCGGTATTTCAACATTGTCAAAGACCATTTCACCGGTGGAAGAGGCCCTGAGTGACCATTTCCCGTGAATTTCAGGAGTGGTGTATCCTTTCATCCCCCTTTCAACAATCAACCCACGTACAATTCCCTCATCGTCTTTTGCCCATACAACCCCGATGTCAGCCAACGGTGAATTGGTAATCCACATCTTGCTTCCATTGAGTAAGTACTTGCCGTTTAACAGTTTAAGATTTGTTTTCATGCTTCCAGGATCTGAGCCATGATCGGGTTCGGTGAGCCCGAAACAGCCAATGTATTTGCCGGAAGCAAGTAAGGGCAGATATTTTTTTTTCTGCAGCTCTGAACCAAAATTAAGAATCGGGTACATCACAAGCGATGACTGAACTGAAGCCATTGATCTTATGGCCGAATCGCCGCGTTCCAATTCCTGCATAATCAAACCGTACGAAAAATAATCAAGACCTGCGCCACCATATTCCTGTGGAATAAATGGTCCGAGTATTCCAAGTTGCCCCATTTCAGCCATCAGATGAACAGGGCAGGTTCCCTGTTCAGCGTGTTGTTCAATGATAGGTTTTACAGCCCGGTCAACCCATTTGCGGACTGAATCACGAATTACCAGATGCTCATTGGTAAACAATTCATCCACCAGGTAATGATCGGGGAGTGGTAGTTTATTGTAAAGATGCATATTTCAGGTTTTTGATTTACAAACATAGCCTAAAAAAGTCACAGGTTGATTCCGAAAATTCTAAAATAAAAAACCCGGAGGTCTGTCCGGGTTTAAGTTATTGGTTGTGTGAAGATTACTTCATGGTTCGTTTTACTTCAAATTCTTCGTAACCTTCAATAATATCTCCAACTTTTATGTCATTGAATCTATCGATATTCAATCCGCATTCCTGTCCGGCTTTTACATCTTTCACATCATCTTTGAAACGCTTCAATGAACCGAGGTGACCGGTAAAAACAACGATACCATCCCTGATTACCCTGATTTTGGTTTGTCGGGTCATTGTACCTTCCAGGGCAATACAGCCGGCTATGTTACCAACCTTGGTAATATTAAATACTTCACGTACTTCAAGGTTAGAGGTAATTTTTTCTTCTATTACCGGTGACAGCATACCAACCATGGCGTCTTTAATTTCTTCAATTGCCTTATAGATAATTGAATACAATCTGATATCGATCTGTTCAGTTTCGGCAAGTTTGCGGGCACTTGCTGACGGGCGAACCTGGAATCCGATAATAACTGCGTTGGAAGCCGAAGCAAGCATTACGTCAGTTTCGGTTACAGCACCCACTGATTTGTGGATAACATTTACCTGAATTTCTTCATTTGAAAGTTTCAGCAATGCATCTGAAAGTGCTTCAACCGAACCGTCAACGTCACCTTTAATAATGATATTGAGTTCTTTAAAGTCTCCGATAGCAATACGGCGTCCGATTTCGTCAAGAGTAATGTGCTTCTGTGTACGCAAACCGACTTCACGTTGCAGTTGCTGACGTTTGGTTGCCAATAGTTTGGCTTCACGTTCATCAAGGAATACATTAAATTTATCGCCTGCCTGCGGGGCTCCGTTCAAACCCAACACCATGATTGGAGCTGAAGGTCCTGCAACTTTAACTATCTGATTACGTTCATTGTACATAGCTTTTACCTTGCCATAGCAGGTACCGGCCAAAACCAGATCACCCTGGTTCAGCGAACCATTCTGCACAAGAAGTTTCACCACGTATCCACGTCCTTTGTCGAGCATCGATTCAATCACGGTTCCTGAAGCTGGCCGCTTCGGATTTGCTTTCAGATCAAGCATTTCAGCTTCAAGCAGTACTTTTTCAAGCAGACTGTCGATGCCTAAACCCGATTTTGCCGATATTTCCTGACACTGGTATTTTCCGCCCCAGTCTTCGACCAGGATATTCATCTTCGATAATTCTTCTCTGATTTTTTCAGTATTGGCAGTAGATTTATCAACTTTATTGAAAGCAAAAACAATCGGAACATTTGCTGCAAGCGCATGATTGATGGCTTCACGTGTCTGAGGCATTACACTGTCATCGGCCGCAATTACGATAATGGCCACGTCAGTAATCTTCGCTCCGCGGGCACGCATTGCAGTAAATGCTTCGTGTCCAGGAGTATCTAAGAAAGTAATCCTCTTTCCGTTTTCAAGTTGAACTTCATATGCACCAATATGCTGCGTAATGCCACCTGCTTCACCTGCAACCACATTTGAACTGCGGATATAATCGAGCAATTTGGTTTTGCCATGGTCAACGTGTCCCATAACCGTAACAATGGGCGACCTGTGAGCATAATCTTCGATATTTTCTTCGTACTGATCTTCAATTACATCATTGGCTTCGGTGCTGGTAAATTCAACTGCATAGCCAAATTCATCAGCAACCAGTGTGATGGTTTCAGCATCAAGACGTTGATTGATAGATACGAACAGTCCAAGTGACATACATGTTGAAATAACTTTATTCACATGGATATCCATCATACTGGCCAATTCGTTCGCAGTAAGAAACTCTGATACCTGAAGGGTTTTTTTGCTGTCTTCAAGTTTCTGCATTTCTTCGGCCATTTTTTCAGAAACCATGTCACGTTTGGCCCTGCGGTATTTCGATGATTTTGATTTACCACTGGAGGTTAATCTGGCAAGTGTTTCTTTTATCTGACGTTCAATATCTTCCGGAGTAGGTTCAGCTTTGGGTGCTTCTTTGGTAGGTTTCCTGTCGGCAAATTTACCCTTTGGTGGTGCTGTTCTTGGGCGTGGTGCATTTGGATTTGCAGGCTGCCCGGGGCGATATCCTCCACCCTGTTGACCGCCAGTTCCACCCTGAGGCCGTGGATTTTGTGTTCCACCACCGGTAAGGCGTTGTTGACCTTGACCCTGACCTTGACCCTGACCCTGATGGGGGCGTTGTGTTCCCTGACCCTGGCCTTGACCCTGCCCCTGCCCCTGACGTTGCTGCCCCTGTGGTCTGGGATTGTTTCCTCCTGGCTGATTTCCACGGTTTTGTGGTTGACCTTGCCCTTGACCTTGCCCTTGTTGAGGCGGATTTGTGCCCGGTTGTTGCTCGTTGGGGATACGTTTCCTTTTCTTTTTCTTCGATTTAAGCTTGTCGTCAGATGAAGAAGCAACAGGTTTTTTCTTATCCGGTTTTCGTGGGTCGGGTAACAGCATACTCCCGAGAATTACCGGTCCTTCAATTTTCTGATACTGAGTTTTAAGGAAATTATCGGGTAGCTTTTCTTCAGTTTTTACCGGCTCGGCTATGACGTCAACAGGAGCTGGTTGAATTGTTATTGGCTCATGAATGACCGGAACCACCGGAATTTCTTTAATCTTCTCTGCAACAGGTAGTTCAGTAAATTGTTGGGCGGGTTCTGTATTTGTCTGTACTGGTTTAGCAGATTCTGGCTTTTTATTTCCCCTGAAATTTTCTTCATGCTCACGCCTGCGCTGTTCCTTACTTTTCTTTTCAGGTTTGGTGCGCATATTCATGGCATCCAGATCAATTGTTCCCAAAACCTTTATACCGGCAGGCTCTGTTTTAGGTTCTGATTCAATCGCTGGTGCCGGCTGTTCAATAATCTCTTTTACAGCTACTTGTACTGTAGCAGGTTTTTCAATTATTTGATCGGCCACATGCACTTTAGGTTCAGTAATTGCCGGTGTTTGTGTGAGAGTTTCAACTTTTTCAGTTTTAACAGCTATCGGAACTTTTTCTGGCTCTGGTTGTGTTATAGTTGGTTTTTCCGATTTTGGGGTAACATCTTTTTCAATCGTCACGACTTCCGGAATTGGCACAACCTTATTTTTTATTTCAGGCTGTTCTGCCTGAACAGGTTTTACAGCAGGTTCAGGAGCCTTTTCAGGTTCTTTTTTTAATATTTCAGGTGCAGTAACTACCGGTTGGGCAGGTGTGGAAACAGGCACAGGAACAGGAGCAGCAACTGGAACGGGAACCGGAATCGGCTCTTCAGGTTTTTTATCCTTTGGTACACTGGTTACAGGATGAGGAGTGTCATCAACAACTGGTTTTTTCTTGTTTTTAAGGGTGTCGTGAAAGTCAAGCTGAACATTCTTAATCATAAGTTCATCATTCTCAACATCTTTCTCAACACGATCATGAACTTTCTTATCCTGAATTGTAATCGTTTCACGTCGCACAGAATACTCAAGCCCTTTTTTCTCGGCCTCAATTTTGACTTTTCTGTCAATATCATACATTTTTCTCAGGAGAGCATATTGCTCCGGAGAAATTTTAGTATTTGGGTTACTGTCAATTTTGTGGCCCTTACGTGCAAGGTCATCAACGATGGTTCCGGCACCAACGTTAAATTCTTTTGCTACTCTGATGAGCCTGATGGGAACTTGTTCGTCCGACATATATTTTTATTTCTGACTTGCCTTGTATTATGCTGGGTGCAAAATTAGTTTTTTATATTAAACAGTATTACAAATTATTAAACAGTAATCAACATATGTATTACAAATTTTTTGAAAACACAGTTTGTTGACAGTTTGTAAATTGTTAAAAGACTGTTCATTTATTAATTCTGTCCCGTATATTAATTCAATAATGAAATTATTTTAATCGATTCAGGTAATTTGAACCCGTCTGATCACCGGACCTTTTGCCGGACCTCTTGTTCAGGCTTGTGAAAAGACAAGGTTCTGATATTTCTGAATTATCATTTTTATTCAAATTCTACCTGTAAGATTTTTCTGACATCAAGAATCGTTTCTTCTTCAAGATCAGTGCGTTGTAATAATTCTTCGATGCTTAGATTTAAGACGCTCATTGCTGTATCGCAGCCAATGTTCTTTAATTCATCTATAATCCACTGTTCGATTTCATCTGAGAATTCGCTTAAATCAACGTCTTCATAATCAGATTCAGTATCCCTGTAAACATCAATTTCGTAACCGGTAAGTTTGCCGGCAAGTTTAATATTGTATCCGCCTTTGCCAATAGCCAGCGAAACCTGATCAGGGCGCATGTAAACTTCTGCTCTTTCACTGTTTTCTTCAATGACGATAGAAGATATTTTAGCCGGACTTAAAGCACGCTGTATAAATAGGTTAGGATTGTTTGTGTAATTGATAACATCTATATTCTCATTGCGAAGTTCACGTACAATGCCATGTATTCTCGAGCCTTTCATTCCAACACAAGCGCCTACCGGATCAATACGGTCGTCATATGATTCAACAGCTATTTTAGCCCTTTCACCCGGAACCCTGACAATTTTCTTGATTGTAATCAGGCCATCAAATACTTCCGGTACTTCCTGTTCAATAAGGCGTTCCAGAAAAACGGGTGAAGTTCTGGAGAGAATAATGGATGGCTGATTGTTTTTCATTTCAACACGTGCCACAACGGCTCTGATTGCATCACCTTTACGGTACCTGTCATGCGGAATCTGTTCGGTTTTGGGCAATGATAATTCAATACCTTCATCATCCAGAATAAGAATTTCTTTTTTCCAAACCTGATAAACCTCACCGGCTACCACTTCACCGATTTTATCTTTGTACTTGCGATATACATTATCCTTTTCGTATTCCTGAATTTTTGAAATCAGGTTCTGCCGGATAGTCAGGATTTCGCGACGGCCAAAATCAGCCATCTTAATTTCCTCTGAAACATCTTCACCAATTTCAAAATCGGGTTCAATTTTAACAGCTTCAGAATATGCGATTTCCAGACTCGGGTCTGTAATTTCTCCATCCTCAACAATCTTTCTGTTACGCCAGATTTCAAGGTCACCCTTGTCAATGTTTACAATGATGTCGATATTTTCGTCAGCGCCGTATTTCTTGTTAAGCATGTGCCTGAATACATCCTCAAGGATGCGCATCATGGTTTCGCGGTCAATGTTTTTAAATTCTTTAAACTCCGCGAAAGTTGAAACTAAATTGATGTGTTCCATTATTTTATGGAATTAATGATTTTTTAAATAAGCTTATTTGAACGAAATTTCAAGTTTTGTTTCTTTAATCCCGCTGAAAGGAACTTTCAGCACAGTGGTTTCTTTCAACTTCTTGCCAGATTCATCTTTGATTTCTTTCTGGATCTGAATGTCGATATCATCCTCGTTTACGGCTATTAAATTGCCATTGTGATAAATGTCGCTTTGGGTAAGTACCCTTATCCTGCGTCCAATGTTTTTGATGTACTGACGTTTGAGCCTCAAAGGTGCTTCTGCACCTGAAGATGATACTTCAAGCTCAAAATCTTCAACATCACGGTTAAGGCCCGATTCAATCTTCCGGCTCAGACCGATGCAGTCATCAATGCCAACGCCGTTATCGCCATCAATAAATACAAGAATCTTATTGCCCGGTTTAATTTTCATTTCTACCAGAAATAATCCCGTACCTGCGAGGTGGCTATCTATTAATTCTAAAACAGTTAAATTGTCAATCACTTTTGAAATGTGCTAAATGTTAATTACTTAAAACAAAACAGGGGACTCAGGTCCCCGGGAATTGTTCGTACCAAAAGCGGTGCAAAATTAGCACTTTTCTGATTCAGATAAAAATTTTTATTACATATTTTGTTCAAAATCAAAGAATATTCTGTTTTTTTATTTCATTTTGCGATTAAACACTTCGGTGTATGCTGTTCAGTTTGCTTACTTTTGAAAAAAAATTGTATGCCACGAATTCTTGTTATTGATGACGAAAGAGCAATCCGCAATACGTTGCGTGAAATTCTTGAATATGAAAAATATACGGTTGATGATGCGGCCAATGGAATGGAAGGACTCGAAAAACTCGGGAGTACTGCTTATGATGTGGTAATGTGCGACATCAAAATGCCACAGATGGATGGTATTGAGGTGCTCGAGAAAATCATGCTTATGACTGATATTCCGGTTGTTATGATTTCAGGTCATGGCAATATCGAAACTGCAGTTGAGTGTATAAAAAAGGGAGCATATGATTATATTTCAAAACCACTTGATTTAAACAGGTTGTTGGTCACCATCCGCAATGCCCTCGACAGGCAGCGGCTTGCCACCGAAACCCTGGCTTTAAAACGGAAAGTAAGCAAGACTTTTCAATTGGTTGGCAATTCTGAAGGGCTTGGAGCTGTGCTAGCTATGATCGAAAAAGTATCTCCTACAAATGCCCGTGTTCTGATTACCGGTGAAAATGGGACAGGCAAAGAGCTTGTAGCCAGGGCTCTGCATGATAACAGCAATCGTTCACACGGTCCTTTTATCGAGGTAAATTGTGCTGCAATTCCTTCAGAACTGATCGAAAGCCAATTGTTTGGTCATGAAAAGGGTTCGTTTACTTCGGCCATCAAACAGCGTAAGGGCGATTTTGAACTTGCGCACGGCGGAACATTGTTCCTGGATGAAATCGGTGATATGAGCCTGTCAGCACAAGCCAAAGTTTTACGGGCTTTGCAGGAAAATAAAGTTACAAGGGTTGGCGGTGAAAAGGAAATATCTGTGGATGTGCGGATTATTGCCGCTACCAACAAAGACCTGAAACAGGAAATTGCTTCGAAAAACTTTCGTGAAGACCTGTACCACCGTCTGGGTGTAATTGTAATACACGTACCACCCCTGAGAGAGCGACTGGATGACATCCCAATATTAACAACATACTTTATGCAGGAACTTACGGCATCAATGGGGAAACCCGCACCGGAGCTTACGGCCGGAGCCATCAGTCAGTTACAAACGCTCCGCTGGACCGGCAATGTACGTGAACTGAGGAATATGGTCGAAAGGCTGGCTATCCTTTGTGATAAATCGGTAACTGCCGACGACATTATTAAATATGCCAACTGAGCTTTGTCGATGAGTAACAGATGTTTTTGAGGAAGCTTTTAATCACCTGATTTATTCTCGAGCAGGGGTACAAATGAAAATGTACCGTATTGTTCGGTTTCATAGGATGTATCGGATGTTTTCCGCAAAACTGTCATGATTTGCGTATTCCCTTCTCCTACCGGAATTACCATACATCCTCCGGGCTTGAGTTGTTCAATAAGTGGTTCCGGAATAAAGGGTGCACCGGCCGTTATCAGGATTTTATCGAAAGGTGCAAATGCTGTAAGTCCTTTATAACCATCACCATAAAACATTTTGGGCATATAGCCTATGGAGGGCAGAAACTCCTTGGTCTTGGTGTATAGTTTCTTTTGACGTTCAATGGTAAATACCCGGGCACCCATTTCAATCAATATACAGGTCTGGTAACCTGATCCTGTGCCAATTTCAAGAACTTTGTCGCGTGGCTTGATGTCGAGGAGTTGTGTCTGAAATGCAACGGTATAGGGTTGTGAAATGGTCTGATCACAGTCAATCGGGAATGGCCTGTCCTGATAGGCAAATTCCAGAAAAGCCACATCCAGGAACCAATGTCGCGGAACTTTCTCAATGGCATCAAGAACCTGTTTCTGAATGTTTTCTTTTAAGCGAATCTGCTCAACAAGTCTTTTACGTAAACCTTTATGCCTGAATGAATCTTCGGGTAATTTCATTATAACTTACTGGTTATATGATAGTTGAATGATGTATTTTGAAATATTTCTTAATTGAATTCATTCATAAAATGACAGACCATCCATTATATCGTATGAAATCATTGAATGAACACAAATATTATTGTCCGGCAATAACCGGCTCAAATCACATGCGAAATTATGTTTTATCCGGTTCATTTGCAAAATTGTTAATTTGTATCAAATTTAGCAATCACATGTGAATTCGTTATATGGTTACAAATGAATATGTTGTGTTTTGACTTTTGATAACTGCAAAAAATGCGTTACGTTTGCGGCGTTGTTTCATTATGGATAACATTCAAATCACCATCATTCAATAAATTTATTTAAAATGCTTAAAATTGGTGTTTTAGGAGCCGGACATCTTGGGAAAATCCATATTAAGTGTATCAAGGATATTCCGAAATATCAGTTAATTGGTTTTTTTGACCCTGATCAGGAGAATGCAGCGAGGGTTGGTGAGGAATTCAATATCAGAAGTTATCCTGATTTGACATCAATTATTGCCGATTGTGATGTAATTGACATAGTTACACCCACAGTATCACATTTTGCATGTGCTTCGATGGCTTTGCGTGAGTCACGCCATGTTTTTATTGAAAAGCCAATTGTTACAACACCGGAAGAAGCCCAGCAACTGATAAAAATTGCCCGTGAAGCCAATGTAAAAGTGCAGGTTGGGCACGTTGAGCGTTTTAATCCCGCCTTTCTTGCAGCCCGTCCTTTTTTTGACAAGCCTTTGTTTATCGAAACGCACAGGCTGGCGCTATTCAACCCACGCGGAACCGATGTGCCGGTTATTCTTGATTTAATGATCCACGACATTGATATTGTTCTGAGCGTTGTTAAATCAAATATAAAACGCATCAGTGCCAGCGGAGTGGCTGTGGTAAGCGATACGCCCGATATAGCAAATGCACGAATTGAATTTGATAATGGTTGCGTTGCCAACCTTACTGCAAGCCGGATTAGCATGAAGAATATGCGGAAATCGCGTTTTTTTCAGCGTGATGCATATATTTCAGTCGACTTTTTAACAAAGGAAATGGAGATTATTCGTTTGCAGGACCATGATCCCGATGATACGAATCCATTTGCAATGATTCTGGATTTAGGGAACGATAAACCCTCAAAACAGATGTTCTTCGAAAAGCCACATATTCAGCCTGTTAATGCAATAAAGATGGAACTCGAGAGTTTTGCTGAAGCTATTATAAATGATACCACACCCTCAGTAACCATCGAAGACGGGTACTATGCCCTTGATGTTGCACATCAGATAATCAACAAGCTAAATGTTTGATAGCCGGTTTGATTAAATCAATTGATTTATTTTTTAAGAATTCCCCGGGTGTTGTTATAATAATATCCAAGTGTTAACGTTTGGTTAAAAACTGCTCCCTGACACTATTCTATGCACCAAAAATCTACACTCTCTATAGCCGTTATTTTACTTTTTATGCTACTGACCACTTCTTGCGAAAAGTTTGAAGGAAGTCAGACCATTCCGGCTTATCTGAAGATCGACACCCTTGCCGTACGAATTGAATCAAGTTCACAGGGATCTGCTTCATCCAACATTACCGATGTATGGGTATTTGTTGATGATCAGATGATTGGTGCTTTTGAATTGCCTGCAATTATTCCTGTACTTTACACCGGAAAACACAAAGTACTTATTCGTCCCGGTATCAAATTGAATGGAATGGTGAATCTGCGTACATTTTATCCGTTCTACAATCCCATTATCCAGAATCTGATTTTTACACCTGACAGCATTACCAACCTTGCCAAGAAAATCATTACTGATAAAGCTGTATTTACTACTTATACAGAGAAATCATACTTTACTTGGGGCGAAAATTTTGAAGATGCATCACTCACAATCGATTCAACTGCTAAGTCAAATGTGCCATTTGAACTAACAGCGAGCGGGCCGCCTGATACTTTTGAAGGACTTCATTCCGGAAAAATTGTATTG
Source organism: uncultured Bacteroidales bacterium (assembly GCA_964550695.1). Taxonomy (GTDB): domain Bacteria; phylum Bacteroidota; class Bacteroidia; order Bacteroidales; family TTA-H9; genus CAZKCK01. Next base: position 22,441 of record CAZKCK010000034.1, read on the forward strand.
CCTTCAGATACTTCTGTTTTTGAAGCTGTTACAACAGAAGATTATTCGCTTCCAAAACTTGCTGCTCCCGTATTTCTTGAAATTGATTACCGTGGGAATAATAGCTTTACCATCGGGCTGTTTGCAATCACAACATCACAGGTCATACAGCAGCCAGTGATTGATATTTATCCAAAAGCTACATGGAATAAGATTTATGTAAACCTTACCAATGTGGTCAGCAGTTTTACCGATGCTAAGAAATTCAGTATTTTTATCGGTGCCACCAAAGACAGCGATGTGGCGGTTGGTGAGATATATATTGATAATCTGAAGCTTGTATATAACAACCAGGCGAATGAATAAAAATTTACAAGTTGCCAAATACGTCATCGCAGATTATTTTGCTGCCCTGCTCGTATGGATTGTGTTTTTTCTTTACCGTAAATTTTATTTAGATCCATGGGTGCTTGATCGTTTTGTAACTGTAATCCGGGATCCGAATTTTATTTATGGGGTAATTGGTGTTCCGGCTTTCTGGATGGTACTTTATATATTGGTAGGCACTTACCGTAAAATATACCGCAAGTCGCGGCTGAAAGAACTTGGTCAAACGCTTATCATTACATTGGTTGGGGTTATTTTTATTTTTTTCGCACTTATTCTCGACGATATTATTCGTTCTTACAAGTCTTACTATCTGTCGTTTATTGTACTTTTTTTACTGCAATTTTCAGTCACTTTTCTGTTTCGGTTTATCATTACCACTATAACCAATAACAAGATTCACAAGCGGATCATAGGCTTTAACACGGTAATTGTCGGTTGCAATGGAAATGCAATAAAAATCTTTAAAGAAATTGATAATCAGCCGCTTTCACCAGGTAATAAATTCATAGGTTTCGTTGATGCAGGTTTTTATGAACACAATCTGCTGCAAAAACACCTTCCGCATCTGGGTGATTATAAAGAATTGAAACAGATTATTGAAGCCAGGAAGGTAGAAGAAGTGATTATTGCCATCGAACGGTCTGAGAAAAATGCCATCGAACGGATTATAACAGAACTGGAAGATACCAGTGTAGTGATTAAAATTGCTCCGGTTATGCAGGATATACTCATGGGTGTTGTAAAAACATCATCAATTTATTCGCCTCTTATTGAGATTGCACCTGATATGATGCCAGCCTGGCAACAAACACTCAAGCGTGTGATGGATGTGGTTGTTTCTGCACTTGCCATTTTAATCTTATTGCCGGTTTATATTGGTACTGCCATTGGTGTTAAATTATCTTCCCCCGGGCCTGTATTTTTTTCGCAGGAACGTATCGGGATTGGCCGAAAATCGTTTAAAATGATCAAATTCAGATCAATGTATGTTGATGCTGAAAAATCAGGTCCCATGTTGTCATCTAAAAATGATAGCAGGATTACCCGATTCGGTAAATTTTTAAGACAATACCGTCTTGACGAAATTCCACAGTTTTATACAGTACTTATAGGCGATATGTCACTTGTAGGCCCACGGCCTGAGAGGAAATATTATATAGATAAAATTGTAAATGTGATGCCGCATTACCGCCTGCTGCAGAAAGTTAAACCCGGTATCACTTCGTGGGGGCAGGTAAAATTCGGGTATGCCGAAAATATTGAAGAAATGGTGGAACGGGCACGTTTTGACCTGTTATATCTTGAAAACATGTCAATTGCGATGGATATCAAGATTTTGGTTTATACCATTATGATTGTGATTCAGGGACGTGGTAAATAAACAATAGATTTTGTTTTTTCTGCAAATACAATGTTGAATTCTAATGAATTAAAGAGCCCCGTTTTCAATCATTACCACAATCTGTTCAATATCCCGGTCTTTACCGGTCGGATCATAGGGTTCTTTCAAATTATACCCGAAAACCCGCGCAAGGCCCTGCCAGAAAAATGCCATGAGCTTTCCCCTGAGTTCCTGCAGAAGTACATACGAAGTGTTACCAGTCTCACGATCAACAAGCTTTAACAGGATCTTCCCTTGTGTGAAATTTAATTTCTTTAACTCATCACCATAGTTTTCCTTGATCTCTTTTTCTGCTTGCTTTAGATAACCGCGCCTTTGTTTGTCAGTTTCTGCATTTTGTATAAGCAATTCACACAATCTGAATTTCATGCCGGCAAGCTTGGCATACGGATATACTTTTTTAACGTTTTTTACCAGCTTATCCCATTGTCTGGCTTCTCTTTTTGAGGCAAAAACCTTTTTCGGAAATATAATAACCTGAGGAAGATCAATGAGCGGAATTGTATCACCTTCAATGATCTGAGCCCTGACAATCAGCCTCTGATCCTGTTGCCCAAAGGCAAATATGGATAAAAGTACGCACATCAGGACTAAAACAATGTTTTTCATTTGAGATATTATAAGACGCGTTGTCATTACAAATTTCATGCTAAACAGACAAACGTTAATTTTATGTTTCAAGTTTGTACGGATGAAACAATTTGATTGGAAATTGTCTATTTTTGCACCGTCAAAATTGAATTATTTGATAATTAATTGATTTTAAATTAATTAAACTAAACATGAAAAGAGTTCTAGTAGCTACAGGTGGTGGCGATTGCCCCGGTCTGAATGCTGTAATCAGGGCCATTGTAAAACGTGCTGCAAAAGAAAAAGATTGGGAAGTGGTTGGAAGCATTGAAGCTTTCAATGGAATTCTCAGGGAGCCTACTGAAATAATGATTCTGGATGAAAAATCCGTTTCCGGAATTCATTACCGCGGTGGAACCATTATTGGCACTACCAACAAAGGCGGACCTTTCGCCTGGCCCGTCAAGAAAATGGACGGTACTTTTGAGGAAGTCGACAGATCTGATGAAATGCTCAGGAAAATGGAAATTCTGGGAATAGATGCAGTGATAAATATAGGAGGTGAAGGTTCTCAGAGTATTTCGCAGGCTTTGTTCGAAAAAGGGTGTAACATTATAGGTGTACCCAAAACCATCGACAACGACCTGTCAGGAACCGATTCTACCTTTGGTTTTCAGACTGCAGTTCAGATTGCAACCGAAGCTGTTGACAAACTTGTTACCACTGCCGCCAGTCATAACCGCATTCTGATTCTGGAAGTGATGGGCCGCTATGCAGGATGGATTGCTCTGAATGCCGCTGTAGCCGGTGGAGCCGAAATCTGTCTGCTTCCCGAAATTCCGTATGACATCAACAAAGTCATGCAAAAAATCGAATCACGCTTTACCAAAGGCCGGGGTTTTGTAAACATCGTTATTTCGGAAGGCGCAAAGCAGGTTGGCGGTGAGTTTGCCATTCATGGTGAAGGTGAGTTGGGATACCATAACCTTAGGTTGGGAGGCGCAGCTTCAAGATTGATTTCTGAGCTAAAAATGGCCGGCTGCCCTTACGATATGCGCGAAACAGTACTCGGACACCTGCAGCGCGGCGGAATCCCCATTGCCTATGACCGTGTGCTTGCTACCCAGTTTGGTGTGAAAGCCATGGAAATGGTTATCGATAAAAAATACGGTGAAATGGTTTCCTACCGTCATCCTTATATTACCTCAATCCCGCTTACGGATGCCATTAAACGTTATAACTACGTTGATAATGATACCGCTCTGATGAAAACTGCCCGTGGTGTCGGGATCAGTTTCGGAGACTAAAATATGCATGCAGAACCCCGGGAAACCGGGGTTCTTAGTTTTAAATGATGTACAGGAAAACTGCGAAGAAATGGCAGATACTTCCTCCAAGTACAAACAAATGCCAGATGCTGTGCGCAAAGGGTAGCTTTTTCCATAAATAAAAGGCAACACCGCCACTATAACTTAAACCGCCGGCAAGTAACCAATACAAGCCACCCGAAGGCAGATTTTCAAGCAGAGGCCTGATCGCGGCAATCATCATCCAGCCCATCAAAAGGTAAATAATTGATGAAATCAATCTGAACCTGTCACTGTAAAAGAATACCTGGAAAACAATCCCGCAGATTGCCAGAAACCATATGATCCCAAATATCCACCAACCCCATAACCCATTGAGCGTTACTAGTGTGAACGGTGTATAGGTGCCTGCAATAAGTACATAAATGGCAGAATGGTCAATCTTTTGGGATATTTCTTTTAGCTTCGGCGGTGAGGCATGATAAAATGTTGAAGATGAATAAAGAAGAATCAAACTGCCACCAAAAATGGAGGCACTTACAATTTTCCAGGCATCACCGTCGATGGCAGCAAATACCACCATGAGCACAAGACCGGCAATGCTGAGCAATGCACCCACACCATGTGTGATGGCATTGGTAACTTCTTCAAAGAATGTAAGGCGGGGAGATTTATTTTTCAATGTTATATTTTTTACAAAAATAATGGAATGATTGGACTGAAAAGCATAAAATTATGGAATCTCTCTTGAAAATCATACCGTTATTGGCTCAGTTTCCGGCTTTTCCGGAGAGTACATCCTGATCTGCCTGTAATTGCGGTGTGAAAATAATCAGTTCTTTATAAAAAAGTATCCTGTCAATCAGTTCGCCAGCAACCAACATAATGATTATTTGAAAATTCAAGCCTGAGTACAATAGCATCATCAGCGCAAGCACCAGACACCACAACCTCACCGAGGGTAAAATGCCGAATTCAGGCTTTATATTTCTTATTTTCAGCAGATACCGCATACCAAACAGGGTCAGTTTTAAAGCCAGCATGATCAG
>CAZKCK010000035.1:0-16851 GCA_964550695.1 uncultured Bacteroidales bacterium
TTTGTCCCGGTTGATGACGAAAATACAATCATTTACATCAGGTACTACCAGAAACTTATTAATATTCCGCCGCTAAAACAATTGTTTAACCCAAATTCCAGCTACTGATTCAAAAAACCTGATTTCAAAAAAAACGCCATCCTTTTCAGAATGGCGCCCTTTGATGCAATTATTTGCTTTCAAGCCTTTTCTTTTCGGCTATGTCTTTCAGCACCTGTTCCTGAATAGCTTTTGTAACAGGCATGTATTTGTAGAATTCCATTGAGTAGTTGGCCCTACCGCTACTGATATTGCGCAGTTGCGTGGCATAACCAAACATTTCCATCAGAGGCACAAAACCGTTTACCTTCTGAGATCCCTTACGGTGACGGCGCATTGATTCGATGCGTCCGCGGCGTTTGTTCAGGTCGCTTACCACATTGCCGATATAATCATCAGGTGAATTTACCTCAATCTTCATAACAGGTTCGAGCAGAATAGGTTCTGCTTTCATAAAGCCTTGTTTGAAACAGATGGAAGCACATGTCTGGAAAGCAAAATCTGATGAATCCACCGGATGGTAGCTTCCATCGAGCAGTGTAACTTTTACATCCACAATGGGAGATCCTGCGAGAACACCTTTTTCAAGGGTTTTCAGTATTCCTTTGTTTACCGAAGGCACATATTCTGCCGGTACAACACCACCCTTGATTTTGTCAACAAACATATATCCGTTGCCTTCATTGGGCTCAATTCGCAACACGGTATGCGCAAACTGACCCTTACCACCGGTTTGTTTAACATGGCGATAATTGCTTTCCACTTCTGCTGTAATGGTTTCACGATAAGCTACGGCAGGTTCTCCAACCTCAACATCAACGCCGAACTCATGTTTTAAGCGGTCCATGATGATTTCAAGATGAAGTTCACCCATGCCTGAAATGATTGTTTCTTCGGTTTCCTCATCAAATCTGATTGCAAATGAAGGATCTTCATTGGCGAGTTTGTGAAGGGCTTCTCCCATTTTTGAGCGGTCGTTGCGTTTCAGCGGGCTCACCTTCAGGTCGATAACAGGAGGCGGAATATGAATATTTTCAAGAAACAGCGGATGTTCAGGATCGCAGAGCGTATCACCGGTTTTGGTGAATTTCATTCCAACAAGTGCCACAATATCCCCGGGACCTGCGGTGTCAACATCTTCACGGTTTTTGGCATGTATGCGCATGATGCGGCCAATACGCTCGGGTTTGTCTTTGGTTGAATTCTGAATGGCCATGCCCTGTTTCAGGGTGCCGGAAAAAATCCGGACAAAAGTCTGCTGACCTACGAAAGGATCGTGAATGAGTTTAAACGCAAGTGCCGAAAACGGATCTTTGAGCGAAGGATGGCGGGTATGTGATTTTTCAGGATCGTCCACATCAATTCCAACAACAGCACCAATGTCGATGGGGTTCGGGAGGTAATCAATTACTGAATCGAGCAGCATCTGAATGCCTTTGTTTTTGTATGCGGCACCACAAAAAACGGGGGTTATCAGCAATTTAAGTGTGGAATGCCTTGCAACACGTTTCAGAAGTGCGATTGGGATCTCTTTGTCTTCGAGGAATAATTCAAGGATTTCTTCATCGAAATCGGCAATTTTTTCGATCAGGAATGCCCTGGCTTCTTTTGCTTTCTGAAGGTAATCGGCCGGGATTGCATATTCATGCTGTTCGGTTTCGTCAAACTTATAGGCTTTCATTTCGATCAGGTCGATGATGCCTTCAAATTCTTCTTCGGCTCCAACCGGAAGCTGAAAAGGAACCGCATTGGCATCGAGGTACTTATCCATCATGGCAACGGCTTCATAAAAATCAGCTCCTGCCCTGTCCATCTTATTGATAAAAGCAATACGCGGCACTTTGTACCGGTTAGCCTGATTCCAAACTGTTTCGCTCTGAGGTTCAACCCCTCCAACAGCACAGAAAACGGCTACCATCCCATCAAGCACACGCAGTGAACGTTCAACTTCAACAGTAAAGTCAACGTGTCCCGGTGTGTCAATCAGGTTGATCTGGTGGCCCTTCCATGCGCAGGTGATGGCAGCAGAGGCAATGGTGATACCACGTTCCTGTTCCTGTTTCATGAAATCGGTTGTGGCCTGGCCATCGTGTACTTCACCCATTTTGCGGTTGGTACCTGAAAAAAATAAAATACGTTCGGTTACAGTGGTTTTGCCGGCATCAATATGTGCTGCAATCCCAATGTTTCTGAGTTTTTGTAAAGGCATTTGAAATTTGTGGAATTAATAAAACTTATTCGTTCTTCATGCTTTAAAGGCAATGATTATCTTTGCCCGGTAAAAATGAAACGGGCGGCAAAAGTAATACATTCTGCTGAGAATTAAGGTTAAATTAATATTAAGGTTTTTATCTATGAAAAAATCCTTCACATTTCTTGCAATTATCTTATTGATTTTAAGCACTATCGGGATCAATGCCCAAAAGCTTAAACCCGGATTTGATAAAAATGAATATCTGGAGATGTTAAAACTGTACGCAATTCAGATGAAAGTACCTGTTAATGATACAATTCAGGCCTACGGAAAATTCAAACTAATATACCGGTCACAAGTAATGGGCATGGAAAACCGCTGGGATCTGTGTGTCAGCAGCGATTCTGTTGCGGTCATCAATATCCGTGGAACAGTGCCCTCAAGCATTAGCTGGCTTGAGAATTTCTATACAGCGATGATTCCGGCCAAAGGGCAAATCATCCTGAATGACGGGTTTACCTTTAATTATCAGCTTGCCGAAAATCCCCATGCTGCTATTCATACGGGTTGGCTGATTGCAACGGCCTATCTGTCACGTGATATACTGCCTAAAATTGATAGTTGTTACAGTTCCGGAATCCATGATTTTATCATCACGGGCCATAGCCAGGGAGGAGCTATCTCCTACCTCATGACCTCTTTTCTGCAACAGGCTCAACTGCAGGGTCAATTAGCCACCGACATCCGGTTTAAAACATATTGCAGTGCAGCACCCAAACCCGGAAATCTTTATTATGCCTATGATTATGAGGCCAGTACGGCAGGTGGCTGGGCTTTTAACATCGTAAATTCTGCTGATTGGGTACCCGAAGTTCCATTTTCAGTACAAACCATGAATGATTTCAACAATACAAATCCTTTTAAAGATGTAAAAACCATTCTTGGCAAGCAGAAGTTTCCAAAGAACATTTTCATGAAATTTGCATACAATCAAATGAACAGACCAACAAAGAAAGCCCTGAAAAGGTATCAGAAATACCTTGGTCACATGGTATCAAAGTATGTAAAAGGGCACTTGCCCGGATTTCAGGAGCCTGTGTATTACAACTCAATGAATTACACACGTGCCGGAGCATATGTTGTATTGCTGGCTGATGATGAGTACTACAAAAAATTCCCGGACAATGATAAAAATATATTTACGCATCACCTTTTGAAGCCCTATGCATATCTAGTGAAGAAACTGAAAGAGTAGGAAGAATTTATTAACCCCGCCACATCAGTCGGCAATAACCGGCCTGTTTGCCTGCAAACGGTATATTGCATATCCGTTTGGTTGCAGTTCCATTACAATGCCTTCATGAGCAGCATTATAACCCGTAAATATTGCATCGCAGGGTTCTCCAATTAAATTAAGCAGACTAAATTCAAGGTGTGCTTCAAGATTCATTTCACCGAAAGCATGCAATGGAATAAACAGCCTGAATCTGTGTATATTTTCCTGATCAAAATTGCATATTACCAGCAATTGATCTTCACGGCAATGGCGTAGATATACATAAATCTTTGAACCGTCGGGTGCCGGGAATTGATTATTCACCCACATCAGGTCATAAAAGGCACCTTGCCTGATTGCAGGAGACAAGTTGCATAAATTCAGAAGTTTTTGATAAAAAACCCGGAGATTCTGCTGCTCTTTGTTTAGTTTTTTCCCATCAAACTTCCCGTTGTTCACCCATTTCTGAAGTTCGGGTGAAACACAATAGTCGAAAATGCTGGTGCGGCCATCGTCACCACTAAACCCCTGGGCTCCTGCTGCGGGTTCACCCACTTCCTGGCCCATATATATCATCACCGGGCCAGTATTCATGGTAGCTGCAACCACCATTGCCGGCAGGGTGCGGTTACAGTCACCTGCAAAAAAGCCTGAGGCAAGCCTGATTTCATCATGGTTTTCTAAAAAGCGCAGCATGTAAGGATCCAGATTATCGAGGTTACGCCAGCAGTCTGACAGGGTCCAGGCAGGCTTGTTCCACATGATGATGTCGCGAAGGGTGTTATACATTCCTTCTTTATCATAAAGGTAATCGAATCCACCCCGCAGAATATAATTCCGGTATTCCCAGGGCTGGTATATCTCAGCAATAAAGGTAAGATGCGGAAATTTGATTTTTATATTTTTGATAACCCATTCCCAGAAATCAACCGGAACCATCTCGGCCATATCGCAACGGAATCCATCTACACCTTTTTTTGCCCAAAAAGTAAGAATTTCAAGCATCCTGACCCAGGTGGCAGGAACCGGATCAAAACGGCATTGCTTCCAGTTCAGATAATCAACACCATAATTAAGTTTAATGGTTTCATACCAGTCGTTTACACCGGGACGGGCTGTAAACTGATCGTTACCTGTAGCTCTGGCGGGAAATTCTTTGTAATGAATTTTATCATTTTCAAAAGCAATTCCGGCGCCATAGGGTGTAACACCATCGGGAACCTGAAATGCTTCACCGGGAATGTAATAAAAGTTATTCTGGGGGTTGAATGGGTCAGAAGTAACATCATCTTTTCCAAGGTCATGCACCCTTGAAGGCTTGCCTTTTGATTTGTAAGTCCGGGCCACATGGTTAGGAACAAAATCAATAATCACCTTCATGCCTGCTTCATGGGTACGGTTTACAAGCTCTTCAAACTCCTTCATACGTTCAGCCACATTTACGGCCAGATCAGGATCCACATCATAATAATCCCTGATGGCATAAGGTGAGCCGGCTTTGCCTTTGGTTATTTCGGGAAAGCTGTTTTCAATACCAAAAGCAGTATAGTCGGTCAGACTGGCATGCGCAATCACACCAGTGTACCACATATGGGTAATACCCATTCCCTTTAACGCGCTGAGCGCAACCGGGCTGATATCAACAAATTTGCCACAGCCATTCTGACTGATATCGCCTGAGAAGACAGTTTCTTTGGCCTTGTTACCAAAAATACGTGTAAATACCTGATAAATAACGGGCTTTGTCATGGGATTATGTATTAAAACTTGCCGTGAGCTTTTAACTATCAGCAAGGGTTGGTTTCAAGGTCAAAAAAACAACTACAGACTAAGCCGCGGGGCCGTCAACTGCTTTATACTCTGCAGAGATAAGCAGGTTGGCGGTTGGGCGGAGCGCCTGTACCATCTTGTGTTCCTGTTCCAGAACACGTGCACGGTATTCATTCTGGGGTTCTTTCCCTCTGACTACCTGCGCTTTCTTGGTTTCGTGATAAGTAAGGTCAATAAATACGCGAAAATCGACACCATCGGTTTTGATGGCATAAAGACCGTCAATGACCAACGCATCAATTCCTTTAAAATTGGTGGTAAGCTGATCAACCTGTTCGGTCACCAAATCAACGCAAGGCATGGTTGAAGTGCGATCGTTCTTAAAATCATCAATATTGCGATAGATGGTGTCCCAGTCATACTCACCGTAGCCAACCACCTGTTCAATACCGTGGTTCATTCGCCAGTCCTTGCGTTCGAGTGGCAAAATACTATAATAGTTATCGATATGTAACTCCTTGGCCATGATTCCATTGGTCCTGAGTGATTTTGCCAGCACATGTGAAAGTTCAGATTTTCCGGAACCTGATTCACCGGAAATGGCAATAATCATTTTTTCTTTTCTGATTTCAAGCACTTTGGCAAGAATTCCCTCAGCAGCTTCGCGGTGCTTGTCAGTAATAAGTAGTACGTCTCCTAACATGTAATTCTGGTATATAATTCAAACAAATATAATACAGGATTCAAAGAATTCCAAACCAATTGTGTAAAATTCTTCTGAAATTCATGAATTGGTTGTAATATTGACGGTTTACAAACCGATGAAAACTATACACAATGCGATCACTACGCTGGAAACTGGCACAGTATTTTGAAAAAAGATGGTGGAAAAAATATCTGGTTGATAAGAATCCTGAAGAGTATCATACCTGGAAGCGAAATTACTGGATGAGGTTTCTGGAAGATATCAGCCAATGGGTTATTCCTTCACCTGCACAAGTCTCTTTGGATATGGGATGTGGCCCGGCAGGCATTTTTATGGTGTTGCCCGGAAAAGTGACGGCAGTTGACCCGTTGCTTGAAACTTATAAAGCGCAATTACCTCATTTTAAAGTAGAAAAATATCCAAATGTTTATTTCTGCACTTCACGCGCTGAAGATTTTACACCCACTGAAACGTTTGATCATGTATTCAGTCTGAATGTGATCAATCATGTAACAGATATAACAAAAACAATTCAAATCCTGAATGCATGCTGCAAAACGGGAGGTAAACTTGTGATATCAATTGATGTGCATAAATATAGCTTTTTGCGTACAGTGTTTCGCATTTTTCAATTCGATATCCTGCACCCTTTTCAGTTTACGCTTAAAGAATACAGAAATCTGATTGAAAATGAAGGGCTTAAAATCCTTGGGGATAAAATCCTGCGCAAAGGCCTCATTTTTGATTATTTTGTAATCATAGCTGAAAAATGACCCTATAAATCCTGTTCTAATTACATCAGAGGATGAAACCGTAGCTGACCCTTCGTATTAAATTCAATTGCCGGGGCAGGAACTTTCACAATATTGAGTACGTCAAGAAATGCCTTCATCGTGCGTGAACGCGTTTTAATTTTCGAAAAATCCACATCCAGAGAGACAAAAAACCGCCTGTAACGCTGAATATCAGTCCTGTCATGATAATTGCCATTTTTATCATTCCATGTGTTTTCATAACCGCCATACATTCCACCAGCACCGTAACCAACAGCAATATTCAGCCAGCGGAGATGTTTCTGACTTTTATTAAATGATGCCGGATTTACACTCAGCCACGTGTTCAGGGCATTGTAATCCTTGATGAACCTGACAATTACTGAGGAGCCATACAATTGGTCAGCGCGATCATTCAATTCACCATCAGGGTATGACTGTAAATGCGGCAGTACTTTTAACCTGATGCGCTGTTCTCCCCAGATAAGTTCCTGCGAAGTCATTAATGCAGCACCCGTAAAGTTTGCAGCCACATCACTTACCGATGCTCCCCATTCGGTTGAAAAACCATCAAAAACCTCAATGGTATTTTGCAGCATAAATGCAGTGAGCCCTGCATAAATGGCTGCAGGTTTATGTTTCACCCCGCTCCAGCGTAAAATATGCATAATATAATATGCTTCAAGATAGGGAGTTACAGTATGACCAGCTTTGTCAATCTGCTGCCATTCACCTGAGTCATCAAAAAAATGAAAGGATGACCTGGGAAAATCGGCATACCACAAATAGTTTAAACCAACCATTGTGGCAGAAAAACCCACAACAGCACTGCCAGTAAAAAGCGCCAGCCTTTTTTTGTTCAGTACGGCTGAAGGCACAAGCCACCGTGGCGTTTCTTTTAATATAAAAGCAGAATCCGATTGAGCTTCAATGGTTTGAAAACCAATCGCTGACGTGATTAAAACCAATCCACAGATTACTTTTGGTATAAAAGTCATAAGGCTTCCGGGTTTTTACGAACTCGGCCAAAAGTAATAAAATCAACTGAACAAGCTTTAGAAAGGATCATTGTTCATTCATTTTTATCGGTATATCTTTGCCTTTTATTAAACCTTTAATGTATGGAACCTGCTTTGCCCACACTGATCCCACGTTATAAAATATGGCTGGAAACATCTGATTCACAAGGAATACTTGGCGATGGAAAATGGATTTTGCTTAAAACAATACAGCAAACCGGAACTTTGACGGCAGCGGTTGAAAAACTTGGGATTACATACCGGAAAACATGGAACAACATCAAAAAAATTGAAAGTATTCTGGGATTTCCGCTTCTTGAAACTAAACGTGGTGGTGCTGATGGTGGTGCAAGTGTTCTTACTGCTCAGGGCCAGATGATTGTAAAGGCATTTGACCGTTTCCATGCCGGATTTGATGAAAAGGCACAGCAGGCATTTATGCAATTTTTACAGGATATGGAAGCCGTACGTGAATTAAAATAATATCGTAAAGGATTGCAAATTCAATCAGAGATTGTATTTTTGCACCGTTATGAAAATTTATTCGTATCGAATCAAAAATCAAATCAACATGTCGAAAAAACTTTTAACCTTTTGCGCTGCAATTGCGCTTATTGCAACTTTATTTACATCCTGCTCAAAGGATGAGGAAGTACTTGGCGGACCAGTTGTTAACTTTATTACCACAACCGGCTATACAGGTGCTGATGCTACTGTACTTTACGGAGATACAATTCTTGTTGGTATTTCAGCCGTCAGCAACGGAAGTGATAACATTAAGCAGGTAAAAATTTCCGCCAACAACGAAGCCATCAAAGATACTTCGGTGAGTCAGCCACAGTTTCAAATTTCATTCAACATTGTAAAAGGTGTTGCGGCCAGCGAAACCTGGAAATTTGAAGTGATAGATGTTGCCGGCAACAGTACCATTAAAACACTGGTTTTAAGCAGGGTCAATCAAATCAACACTTACAATGTTATTTTATTGGGCGCACAGGATAACCCAACCGACCCAAGTTTCCTTTCAACATCTGATGGAGTTAGCTACATGCAGGCACAGGCCTTTGATAATCAGGCCAAAATAGATATGTTTTGCTTTTATGAGAACACTGCAAGCCATCAGAATTTAATGACGCTGGCATCACCCGGTTCAAATATTACCGGAATTTTTACAGGAGCAACATCACCCGAGAATTATACCATTAAAAATGTAACTTTCTTTGTAAAAACCACTTATACCACTGCTCAGTTTGATGCTGTTACAACCGATGAAAATATTATTACAGGATTTGACCCCGCAAATAAATTTAAGAAAGCCAAGCAACTGGCTGTTGGTGAAGTGTATGCCATTCAGGTACAAAGCGGAAAATACGGATTGTTAAAAATTACCAATGTTACAGGTACTGAAACAGGTAAGCTTGAATTTACTTTGAAAATGCAAAAGTAAAAGCCGCCTGTTTTTTTTGTTCAATATCGTTCGTGAAGTATGCAGGCTGCTGGGGAGTAGCCTGCTTTTTTTTATTCCTTTCTGATTATGATGAAAAAAATTACTTTATTCGCATGGGTCACCATGTTTTTGGCAGTTGCCTGCTCCGATGAGAAACAAACTGTACCTCCAACACTGGCATTCGGTACTGAAAGCATTTATGTTCATAACAACGACACTGTTGGTGAAGGCAAACAACTGAAGTTTCATATCATTGCAGAAGGTTTTGACGCAAAGGTTACCAATATTGTTGCCGTGCTGAAAAGCGGCGACAGCATCAAGACCATGGCTGACTTTGGTGTTTGGAAGGATAAACTTGATACAGTGCTGGTATTTTATAAGGGCGGGCTCAGTGAGGAAGAATGGCAGTTAACGATTATGGATCAGAACCGAAATTTTGCTTCGGCAAGCCTCCGCGTGGTGAAAGATCCGGTTTCCTCATTCGGGGAGATTGTAAGTTATGATAAAATAACATTGGGATATCAGGGTAACAGCGGCGCCCATTTTTTTGATACCGAAACCGGAGAAACTTTTACCAGCAGCTCAGGAGCAGCAAATCAGGCAGTGATTGATGTTGTGGTGTATTATTATCTCGATAGCGGAAAACCCTCACCTACGTTTTCATCGCCAGGAGATCAGGATGCAGCCACTTGGTATCCTGAAATAAAGCAATGGAATACTTTGAATTACACCAAGTACGACTATGTTTCAAAGGTTGGTGTTGATGCCTTTGATGCGGCTCAGAATGACAGCCTGCTCATCAAGGCATATGATGATGTGTGGGGCCGTCGTAAATACAAATACTGCCTTGCCGGAACCGTTTTCCCGTTTAAAACCATAAATGGCAAAATTGGTCTGGTTAAAATACTACGCTCAGACCTGAATGAAACCGGAACCATTGATTTTGCAATTAAAGTACAGAAATGAAAACACGAAATCTTAATCAATCTTTTATAAAGGCATTTGTAATTTGTCTGTTTCTGTTTTTTATACAAAGCCTGAATGCACAGACTATCCGTGGGCGTGTGCTGGACGGGTCGACCGGTGATGCACTTGTTGGGGCAACCGTAAGCTGGGATAAAACACATGGTACCATAACCAATCAAAAAGGGGAATTCGAAATCAGCGATATAAAATCACAAAAATTAACAATCGCTATAAGCTTTATAGGTTATAAACCAGTCGCAGAAGAGATTACAATAAACAATCAGCTTATTACAAAAGAATTTTTGCTTACACCTGTCAGGCTCGAAGCCGGAGAAGTGGTAATAACTGCAACCCGAACAGAGAACCTGATCAAAGATGTGCCGGCGCGCATTAACATAATCGGCAAGAAAGAGTTGAAAAACCTTCCGGCCCGTTCAGTGGATGAACTGCTGACTTTTGTGCCCGGCATTCAAATCAGCAGGCCGTACGGCGTGCTTACGTCACGTGCTACGGTTAGCCTCAGGGGATTGGGTGGCAAAGAGCAATCACGAACATTGGTCATGATTGATGGAATACCGGTGAATAAGACGGATGGAGGAACTGTGAACTGGAACCTGATCAACAATGGCAATATTGAACGCATTGAAGTCACAAAAGGACCAGGATCAGCACTCTATGGCGGAAATGCGATGGGAGGAATCATCAATGTGATTACGCGGAAACCAACTGACGAAATTGAGGGGAATGCCAGTCTGGAATACTCAACATTTAATACACCCGGCGCGGCATTGAACCTTGGCGGAAGAATGAACCCGGCTAAAAAAGATGGATTTTACTGGAATATCAATGGCTTTACACGCAGCAGCGATGGATATATAACTCAACCCCAGCGGGATATAACACGTTATACAGTAAAATCAGACATGCATGAAATCATGGGAGGAATTCGACTTGGATACGACTTTAACGAAGCCCGTAATCTCGAAACCGATATCAGGTACTACGATGATGTGCGCAGTACAGGTGAAAAGGTGTATCAGCCCGATGGCAACGCCGCATCCTATGGTACCCTGCATTTCAGGACTTGTTACCGTGACAGGATCGGGAAATACAACCTTACCGCCACAGTGTTTGCCATGTTTGAAGATTATCAGAAAGTAAATGAATACATGCGTGACAACAGTTATACCTATTATGATGTTGATTCAAAACGCAATGATGCAGGAGCACTGTTCAATATTTCGCGAAAGGCCGGAGAATTGAACCTGTTGACTGCAGGTGTTGACGTCAGAAGGGGCAGTGTGGATGCCTCCGATATTTACTACACCTCAACCGATAAAATCAATAACCGGGGAAGCATGGATTTTGCTGCCTGCTACATTCAGGATGAGATAAAAGTTATGAAAGAGCGCGGAAAAATTGTTGCCGGAATCAGATTTGATTTTGCACGTTTTTTTGATGGCAGCTTTAACATTGAAAATCCTTCAGCAGCCAATGGCTTTATGAAACCCTACCAGATTCCTGTAATTGATGAAACATCCTGGAATGCCATCAGTCCGCGCATTGCCTTTCAGTACCATCTAACTGAATCAACACGTGCCTATGCATCCTTTTCAAGAGGATTCAGACCCTCCATCCTTGATGATATGTGCCGTTCAGGCAGAATCAAGGGTGGTTTTAAAATTGCCAATCCCAACCTGAAACCCGAAACCATGAACAACTATGAAACCGGATTTGATACCCGTTTCAGAAGTTGGCTGAATTTGTCCGCCAGTTTTTATTATTCTGAAGGCTTTGATTTTATGTATTATACAAGTACAGGGCAAACTATTGATATGGGGTATGCTGTAAATCCGGTTTCGATGCGTGAGAATATCAGCAAAGTGGCAATTTACGGGGCTGAAGCTGAAGTAACTGCCCGAATTAATAAAAACCTGAACCTCTTCATAAATTATGCCTACACCCATGCTCAGATTAAAGACTATACCGTTGTAAACCCGATGATTGACATCAACCTCACCAATAAATTTCTGACCGATGTGGCACCGCATCTTGTTTCTTCCGGGGTAAATTTTTCTTCATCACGGATAAATGCTTCCATTTATTGCAAGTATACCGGCAAAATGTGGATTAATGACAGCAACGGTTTCGAAGATCTTTACCTGATGGCCTATCAGTATCCGTCATTGCTTCAGGTGGATGGCCGGGTTTCTGCCCGCCTGTACAGGAAGTTTTCAACTTCGGTGTCAGTACAAAATATTGGAGATGTAAAATATTATGATTCAAAGGGAATGGTTAATCCGGGAAGAATCATTACACTTACATTAACAGCTACATTATAATCAGAATGGTTGAAATTAAGAACAAACAATTCCATTTTAAAATGAATTCCGGACTCAGTAACAAGTTAAAATACAATCAAATGAAAACAAAATCAATTGCACTGATCATTTCTTTAATGATGGTTTTATATTGCGCACCACTCACAGCACAGCAAGAAACCAATGATTTTTATGATGATGCTCCAACCATGCAGTTGGGGATACCGGTAATTACCGTGGATGGTGAAATTGCAGCCTCTTTTGCTGTGGATTTTTCAAAACTACAGTTGCGTTCAATTGTGGTGAAAGAAACATTGCTCAGAGATGGAAAAGATGAATTTGTGGGTGCTTACCGATATGATGGGTATTCATTGTATGACATTCTGAATCAGGCTGTTTTGAAAAAGAAAAACGAAGAAATCTTTAAGCCCATTATTGACCTGTATGTAGAAGTTGAAAACACAAAAGGTGAAAAAGTGGTAATCAGCTGGGGTGAAATTTACTACCCCATTCATCGTCATGAAATCCTGATTGCCACAGCGGTTGCCCGTATTGTTCCTTCCAAGACCAAAGAACTCTGGCCTTTGCCAACAGAACCAAAGCTTGTGATTGCCTCTGATCTGGTTACAGAACGAAATATCAGCACACCTTCTAAAATCACTGTCAAGTCTTATTCAGGAACTTATCCGGTAAACAAAGGAATGAAACCCATGTATGCAGGAGCTATAACATTTCAGGAAAAGGAGAATAAATCCATTGTGATAAATGAGCAGGAACTCGCAGCATGTCAGGCTACCTACCCATCTGTTTTTTACGGTCGTGGTACCGGAATTCACGGCATCACTGATTTTAAAGGCGTGTTACTTAAAGACTTCTTAAAGGATAAAGTAACATTCAATTCAGGGACATTAAAACATGCCATGCTGGTCACTATCGGACGTGATGGGTACCGCTGCATCTATACTTTCAGTGAAGTTTTTAACCGCAACGATCAGGCTGAATTGCTGTTGTTTGATGAGGGCAAGGATTCGGATGGCGGTCGATACAAACTATTCCCGGCCGCCGACTTTTTTTCTGACAGAGCCATCAAGTCACTGATAGAAATCAGGCTTGTAGATTAACCTCAAAACTCAGGGATAATCGGGTTCTTTATTTATTTTCTGATAAAAGCATATCAGATTTGCTAAAGTTTTATATATAGCAAATTTAAATTAAATTATTTTTCATACTTTTGGGAGTTCTCAGGGCAGATCTTATAAAACCAGCAATTAAGCTTCTTGAATTAATCTTTTAAAAAGATGAAAATAAGTGTTTTAACTTTTATCATGGCACTAAACATACTGTACAGTGTTGCACAAGTTGATATTTATAAGCCTGTAGTAAGCGACATACATGATAGTTTGTTTCAAAATTCGTCTATTGCTATTACCGGACGTCAATTCACTTTTCGGTCAAGGATTAATGATTTTATGATTGATACCACTACTGGTAATTTTCTAATTGATCTGAGAGATCTTACGAAAAATGGAATCTATGTTAAGAATAAAGGAAAAACATTGGTTTACAATACACTGAATGATAGTGTACTATGGACAAAAAAAATCAATTACGGTAACACAAAAGTATTTTCGAGAAATGGGATGTTTTTCGACTATTCTGAATACCTCCTCACCCGAAGAGATTTAAATACCTGGAACAGCCTTTGGAAAATCAAGGGGTTGCTATGGTTCATACACCCTTTTAAACCTGTTATATATTTTTATGATTATGGGTATGCGACCAAGAGAAAAAATGAACCCATGACAGTTTTTCATTTAGACTCAGGTCGTGAATTGTGGAGGGAAAAAATGCCAAAGGGCGAATTCTGGAACAGTTATGTGTACCCATCAGATTCAACCATGTTGATTGCTTCTTCAGGTTTACATCTTTTCAATATTTTTACCGGAAAGGGTTGGAGTTATGAAGCAAAAACCACCAAATCTGACTATTCCGGAATGGCAGTTGCAAATAGTATAGGACTGGTTGCTGGTATCATGACCGGAACTGTTATGTTATATACTGCTGGTCCTGATATAATTAGCGATTATGCATCCAATATATTACGTGATGACAGCTTAATCTGGTTTGCTTCACGTGAAAAATTAGCCTGCCTGGATTATTCATGTAAAATAAGATGGGAACAAACAATAAAACAATTGGATATTTCAAAATCCTTTATTTGGGAGGATGGTTATCAGATATATTTGCTTAATCTGGGGTATGTTAACGCAATGTATCATAAGAAATCCGCGGGTAAGGCCTTTCTGGCTGCTTTTTCAAAAAACACCGGTGAGTTTAGCTATATGTATGATATAGAAAAAGAAAGGGGGTTCATCAGAGATTATCAAATTTCCGGCGACACATTGGAACTTCTGTATAAGGATGGCATTGAAGCTATTGACTTTGCTACCGGGCACAAACTTTCACTAAAACAATTTGATAAATCATTGCCTGAAGAAATTACAGGGATGAATTATAGAAGTTTTTATTTTGAAGACAACAATGGAATGTTCAGAAGATCAGATAAAATTGCAGATGTTCAATACATAGTAACAACAGATAAAGAACAGATACTAATGCTTGATAAAGACCTGAAAATCATTAAAAATCTGGATGCGACAGAGTTGTTTTTTTCAGGTAACCTAAAAAATCCTTCATTCAGGTTTCTGTACAATGACAGCCAATCCTTCATTATTGACTTAACCGGAAAAGTAAGAGCCGGCATAAAATCATGCAATTCTCCGGTATTCATTCAAGGCAAAATCTTTTATATAAAAGATGATACAAATCTGATACAAATCGACAATATTGAATAACCGGAAAAGGTTGATATTAATATTATTACAGCAAAGTTTGTATTAAAGTTAAAGCTTTTCAGAATTTATATACAACTCCCACTCCGAAAACTTCCTTAAACTGGGTGCGTGGGCCGCTATTTCCCTCTTTATCAGTTATTTTAATATCGTGGTCATACAACATATTCAACACAATGTTGGTGCTGAGGTATTCGTTGATTTTCATCAGCAGGGCCGTTTCTGCATCCACATCCACATTCTGCGGATCTTTCAGATAATCAGTAAATAGCTGGAGTTTCACCTGCAGATTCACGTTTTTCATGATATCTTTTTTAAAAAGCATCTTAACTGAAGCACCAAACTCCGTTTTTACATGATCCCCTTTTTTGGCCACATTACCCAGTCCATCGTAAGTGGGAGCACTCACACCATAAGCTCCAGCATCAACCAAAGCCTGATCGGTAACAATGGTCAGCCGGCCTGTAAGTGGCGACAAAAACAATGAAAAATAATCAACTGGTTTATAGTCAAAACCTGAACCCAGTAGGATATAACCCGGAGCCATGAAATTAGAGATGACAACAGAATCACTCACTTTATAATTGTACCCCTTGGTAAACTGAGTCTTAAAGTTAAAAAGGAGCGTAACGTCCCAATGACTGGCTATTTTATGACCTAATTTTGAATAAAAATCAATTTTATCATCGGTCTTACGCATTTTCAGATCGCCCTGTTTTGACAGTCCATAGGCCAGCGATAATCCGTTTTCCCAGGAAGTCTTTTCTTTGGCGTATTTAGCCGTAAAATTAAAATATCCATTGCCGGCTACCGAATTATCACCACCCGCAGCCCAGTTGGTGAGCGAAACCTGTGAAACGGCAAGCCCGACTTCGGTATTTTTAGTCCAATCGGGTTTTACTTCCTGTGCGCTGATATTCAATACGAAAGCAAAAAAAGCAACAATCAACAGTAAATTTGTGGTCTTCATATGGTTTAATTATTTTTTGATTAGCACCTAAATTAACACATATTAATCAAACATGTTCATCACACTTCTATACCATGAGCCTTCCTATAAAATCGGGTATTCGTATGATATTGCGTTTTCATGCTGCTTGCGAGCCGCCTTCATGCGGGCATTGGGTTTTTTTATAAATTTGCACTTTTGTTTTAAAATAAGTAAATTGCTGATATAATGGAAATTCCTCCTAAATTTGACACTGCACAATCAGAAGATAAATGGTATTCACACTGGAACAATCAAGAATATTTCCGTTCAGTTCCTGATGAGCGCGAGCCGTATTGTATTGTAATTCCGCCACCTAACGTTACCGGTGTGCTTCACATGGGTCATATGCTCAACAATACCATTCAGGATATTCTGGTACGCAGGGCAAGGATGCTTGGTAAAAACGCACTCTGGCTTCCGGGCACTGACCATGCATCAATTGCAACAGAAGCCAAGGTTGTAGCCAAATTAAAAGAGCAGGGAATCGAAAAATCATC
>CAZKCK010000035.1:16951-27133 GCA_964550695.1 uncultured Bacteroidales bacterium
CAACAGAAGCCAAGGTTGTAGCCAAATTAAAAGAGCAGGGAATCGAAAAATCATCCATTACCCGTGAAGAATTTTTGAAACATGCCTGGGAATGGAAAGAAAAACACGGTGGAATCATTCTCGAGCAGCTCAAAAAACTAGGTGCATCATGCGACTGGGAGCGAACCCGTTTTACGATGGATCACGAGCTGTATGAATCAGTTATTCAGATTTTTATTGACCTTTACAACAAAGGATTGATTTACCGCGGAGTGCGTATGGTCAACTGGGATCCAAGTGCATTGACCGCATTATCAGACGAAGAAGTTATTTACAAGGAAGTCAGTTCAAAACTCTATTACATCCGTTATCAGGTTGAAGGCACAACGGATGAATGGGTAACCATCGCCACTACCCGTCCTGAAACAATTCTGGGAGATACCGCCGTTTGCGTTCATCCTGAAGATGAAAGATTCACCAACCTGGTGGGCAAGCGGGTACTTGTACCTTTGCTCAACCGTTCTATTCCGGTCATCCGTGATGAATATGTTGACCGTGAATTTGGTACAGGCTGCCTGAAAATTACGCCTGCACATGATATCAATGACTATAACATCGGCATCAAACACAAACTTGATTCAATCGATATCTTTAATGATAACGGCACCCTGGGTGAGAAAGCCTGCTTATATATTGGTCAGGACCGGTTTGAGGTTCGCAAAGCCATTACCGAAGAACTAAAAACCAAAGGCCATATTGTTAAAATTGAAGACTATGTAAACAAGGTTGGATTTTCTGAGCGCACGGATGCAGTGATAGAACCCAAGCTCTCACTGCAGTGGTTTCTGGATATGAAAGGCCTTGCAGCCCCTGCACTCGAGGTTGTGATGAACGACACGGTAAAGTTTCATCCGGCCAAGTTTAAAAACACTTACCGTCATTGGATGGAGAATGTGAAAGACTGGTGTATCTCACGGCAATTGTGGTGGGGTCAACGCATACCGGCTTATTATCTGCCCAACCGTGAAGTTGTTGTAGCCGCATCACCTGAAGAAGCACTTGAACTGGCAAAAACCCGTTTTCCGGAACTTCACGATATTACAATTGAACAGTTACATCAGGATGAGGATGTGCTTGACACCTGGTTTTCATCATGGTTATGGCCCATCAGCGTTTTTGACGGAATCAGATACCCGGATAATGCTGACATAAAATATTATTACCCCACCAATGACCTGATTACGGCTCCTGAGATATTGTTCTTCTGGGTGGCGCGTATGATCATGGCCGGGATTGAATACCGCAATGATATTCCTTTTAAAAATGTGTATCTGACAGGCATTGTTCGAGATAAACTTGGCCGTAAAATGTCGAAATCGCTGGGCAACTCGCCTGATCCGATTGAACTGATAGCAAAGTATGGTGCTGATGGCGTACGTACCGGGATGCTTCTGACATCACCGGCCGGGAATGACCTGCCATTTGATGAAAGCCTGTGTGAACAGGGCCGCAATTTCAGCAACAAAATCTGGAATGCCCTCCGGCTGGTAAAAGGATGGAATGTGGATATAACACTTGCTCAGCCAGTGTATGCTGAAACATCAATTAAGTGGTTTGATGCAAAACTGAATGAAACCATCGGCATACTTGATGATCATTTCTCGAAGTACCGCCTGTCAGATGCCCTCATGTGTGTGTATAAATTTGTATGGGACGATTTCTGCTCCTGGTATCTTGAAATGGTCAAACCGGCTTATCAACAACCGATTGATGCAATTACTTATGAAGCTACCGTAGGATTCTTTGAAAAAATCGTAAAACTTTTGCACCCGTTCATGCCATTTGTGACCGAAGAAATCTGGCATTTATTAGCTGATCGTGCTGAAAATGATGATGTAACCATGGCTCAATGGCCAACAGCTGCTGATTTTGAACCTTCGATGCTCAGCAGGTTCGTTTTTGCTTCAGAAGTGATTATGGCCGTGCGCAACTTGCGACAGGAAAAAGGCATCCCGAATAAGGAACAGATTCAGCTTCTTATCAAGAAAAACCATGGAGATCAGCCTGATACAGAATATGACAGTATTGTAAAAAAGCTTTGTAATCTTCTGACGCTTAAATATGTAGAAACTAAAGTTGAGGGTGCCCTTTCGTTCATTGTGCGTTCAACCGAGTTTTATGTACCCCTAAGCGCTTCTGTTGATATCGAAGCTGAGCTTTCCAGAATGAACAATGAATTAGAATATACACGCGGATTTCTGAATACGGTTATGGGTAAACTCAGCAATGAGAAATTTGTGAACAATGCGCCCAAAAATGTAGTTGATATGGAACTCAAAAAGAAAGCCGATGCAGAAGCGCGAATCAGTGTGTTACTGGACCAGATCAGCAATCTGAAGTAAACCGAAAAACAATAAATTAACTATAATAAGTAAAACAATGAGCAAAAAACTGATTTTAACTACCTGCATTTTGTGGGTTACGATGATTTCTGTCATGAATTTATCGGGGCAGACCGGTAAAACAACAACTTTTGGGACGCTTACATTTACTGTAAAATCCGTCACCAATAACAGTACCTATTCGCCTAAAAATGTGCTTGCCATATGGATAGCAGATACCAACGGGACTTTTGTAAAATCGTGCAAGGTGATGGCCGCCTCACGCAAAAAACACCTGGTGAAGTGGAATATCAATTCAGCCGGAAACACAGTTTCGGCCGTTACCGGGGCAACCCTTTCGAACCATCAGACACACACCATTGCCTGGGATGGAACCAATGTTTCGGGTACAGTTGTACCTGATGGCACCTACAAAGTTTGTGTTGAGTATACCAGTACAAATTCATTAACCAATGGCAATGCGGGGCCATACCTCACCGTTGATTTTGTTAAAGGTGCTTCTTCACAGCATATTACACCAGCCAATGCCACTTATTATCAGGCCATCGTAGCCGACTGGATTCCAAGTTTAACCGGATACAATACCCTTGAAAAAGCTGGTTCGGCAGTAAACATTTTCCCAAATCCGTTCACTTCCAATACAAATATCAGCCTTCAAATTGATAAAAGATCACAGGTATCAATGGTTGTGTTTGATATGAACGGCCTAAAACTCTTCACCATCGCCGAAGATATTTTGAATGCAGGATTGTATCAATATACATGGGATACAAGAACTGATTCGGGGGCACAACTGAGTAAGGGTGTATATTTTATAAAGATCAATGTGAACGGATGTTCAGAAATGCGAAAGATAGTTCTCAATTGATTGCAGATTTATTGAAGTAATTTTTTTACGGATACCATTGCGGCACAATTATTATTTATATTTGTGCCGCTTTGCATTTTAAATCAGGCTAATTCGGGTTTAAGGAGTCTGGCATTTGGTTTAAAATTAAAGCAAATCAATTTGTTCAAATACAATATGTTATTTGAACATCAGGAATAATCATCAACCAAAAGTAAACAACCAATGATCCGGTTTTTAAGACGAGTTTTGACAGTATTTGCTATACTGCAATTGGTGTGCATCATGCAGTTACTGGCACAAAAGCCCAATGTTAAATTTGGCAAGGTCAGCGAAGAAGAATTACAAATGCCGGTATATAGCGCTGATTCTTCGGCACATGCGGCAATTCTGTATGATTATGGTGAAACAGAGTTCCGGTATGATGTAACCGGGGATAAAGGCTGGCAGGTGATTTTTACACGTACAGTCAGGGTAAAAGTATTTGATAAAGAAGGCGTTTCGGCTGGCGATTTTCACTTCACACTCAATCACAATGGCACAAGTTCTAAAGAAAAAATCTCTGATATTGAAGGGATTACCTTCAATCTGGAAAATGGCAAAATAACCAAAACCAAGCTCGACCGTAAAAATATCATCGAAAGTGATGAAGACAAATATCATGTGGGATGCACTTTTGCCATGCCAAATGTAAAAGCAGGATCGGTAATTGATTTGAATTACAGAATTGAATCTGATTACATTTTCAACCTGCAGCCCTGGCGTTTTCAATATTCCATTCCTGTTCAGTGGTCAGAATACTATGTAAGTATTCCTGAATATTTTATTTACAACCACACATTGCTTGGATACAATGCATTGATAACAAATGAAATAACAGAAGGACGGGGAAGCATTTCATTTAATACAAGTACACATGCCGAGGGTTTTATAGTAAAAGCCACATCGGAGCATGAAACAATTGATTACAGCCTGCAACGCTACCGGCTGGCCATGAAGGATGTTCCGGCATTTAAGGAAGAAGATTATCTGAGTACTCCGGATAATTACATGAGCACCTATTCATTCGAACTTGCTTCATCAAAAGGCACCGATAATGTTTATAAGAATTATACCAGTACCTGGGAAAAAATTAACACCTTACTACTTGAAGATGACCACTTTGGATTGGCAATAAAACGAAAAGGATTTATAGAAGATGCCATGGCTGTGGTTACTGCAGGTTGTACTACAGAAACTGCTAAAACTCTTGCTATTTTCGAATTTCTTAAAAAGAAAATCCGGTGGAATAATTACAATTCAGAATCATCGGTTGATATAAGAAAAGCCTGGAACGAAGGTTCAGGATCGACGGGTGACATTAACCTTATTCTGGTGAGTGCCCTCCGTTCTGCCGGAATTGATGCCATGCCTGTGGCGCTGAGCACCCGTAAGAATGGCCGCATCAACCTGACGCACCCGTCACTTTCTGATTTAAACTATGTTGTGGCACTGGTAAAGGCTGACAGTGTTTCAATGTTTTTAGACGCCACCGAACCTCTTGCTCCAGCCGGGCTTTTACCTGAGCGTTGTCTGAACGGAGACGGGAGAATTATCGACAAAACCAAATCTGACTGGGTAAGCCTGACTCCCAAACAAGTAAACAAACATAGCGGAAGTTATACATTTACATTGAATTCCGATGGAAGCATTCAGGCAAAAGCCGAGCATCTCCGTGACGGATACAACGCGCTTGATTTCAGGAAAGACGTGGCTGCCTCATCATCAATTGACGATTTCTACACGCAGAAAGAAAAGAAAATTACAGGGCTTACTTTTACGAAAAAAGATATTCCTACACTTGACAGCATTTACAAGCCACTGACCGAAAACCTTGAATTCTCTATAGATGATGCTGCTGATATGAACAGCGACCTTATCCTCATTAATCCATTACAATTTGAAGCAACCACGCGTAATCCGTTCAGGCTTAAAGAACGCCAATATCCGGTTGAATTCCCATACCAGATAAATGAAACCCTGATGGTTAACTGGATAATTCCGGAAGGATATACCATTGACCAACTACCAAAACCTGCCTTGGTAACCCTGCCGGACAACGGAGGGAAATTTACTTATAACGTGGTTAAAAACGGCAACACTGTTATGGTTATAAGTATTATAAAAATTAATAAAACCGTTTTTCTGAATAATGAATATGAATATATTAAAGAATTTTTTAATCAGATTATCGCCAAACAAGCAGAGAGCATGGTGATTAAAAAAATTTAGCAAATGCGCATTCTGGTTTATTGTATCATTTTAAATCTGCTTCAGTATATTAATTATGAAGCTTGTGCACAGGTTTTTCCTGTGAACACAATACCCTCTTCACTCAAAACAGATGCCGATGCTGTTGTGAGATTTTCGGAAATGAATGTAATTATTAAGTCTGCAGGCAACCTGAAGGTTCAGATGCGCAAGGTTGTAACAGTTCTGAATCAGAAAGGTGAAGGTTCTGGAGAATTTTTCCTGGGTTACGATAAATTTGTTAAACCCTCAGCAATTCAGATACGCATTTACGATGCTGCCGGAAACGTGGTTAAAAAAGTGAAGAATGATGAAATAAACGATTACTCAGCGTATGACGGATTTTCATTGTTTACTGATAACCGCATAAAGCATTACAGACCATTAATGCGCAGTTATCCTTACACGGTTGAATATTCTTATGAGCTCAGCTATGACGGATACGTTACACTACCCCGCTGGATTCCCGTTACTGATTATAAGATGGCGGTTCAATTTGCATCCTTTTCTGTCAGTTTTGACACATTGCTGTTAATCAGACATAAACAGCTAAATATTGAACAGCAGGCAGATTTACAGATTGTAAAAAATATAAAAACGCTTCAATGGAAACTCAATGATTTATTGGCTTTAAAGTATGAACCATATTCTCCGGGATTATTCAGCAGGGTACCATCGGTGCTGTTGGCCTGCAATGCGTTTGAATATGATGGATCAACTGGTAATTTTTCTGACTGGAATTCTTACGGCCGCTGGATAAATTCACTGTTAACTGGCCGGCAGGAATTGCCTGATGCCACAAAGCAAAAAGTCCGTTCGCTTATTGATGGTGTAACCGATGACCGGCAAAAAGCGGCAATTTTGTATCAGTATATGCAGGACCGCATGCGTTACGTAAGCATTTCACTTGGAATTGGTGGTTTTCAGCCATTTACTGCTACAGAAGTTGACAAATGGAGTTATGGTGATTGTAAAGCTCTGACAAATTATTACCAGACACTTCTGAATGAGGCCGGCATCAGGGCTTTGTACGCGGTTACCGTTTCAGGGAATGAACGGCCGATGTTTTTTGAAGACTTCCCGGCAAATCTTTACTTTAACCATGTGGTGGCCTGTATTCCGTTTGAAAACGATACGGTATGGGTGGAATGCACAAATAATTACTATCCCTTTGGCTTTATGAGCAACTCTGTGGCGGGCCATCCTGCACTTTT
This sequence comes from uncultured Bacteroidales bacterium, assembly GCA_964550695.1. Lineage (GTDB taxonomy): Bacteria > Bacteroidota > Bacteroidia > Bacteroidales > TTA-H9 > CAZKCK01. The sequence goes on from CAZKCK010000035.1 coordinate 23,683, forward strand.
GGCAACAGAGACCGGTGGTAAACTGGTTCGCATTCCGGCATTGCCTGCTCATCAAAACAATGAATTCAGAAAACTGGAATTGGACCTTGTTGCAAATGGAAGCGCCCGTTTAACCCTGGTTGATACATATACCGGATTACAGCTCACATCAGGAATCAGTAAATATATACTTAGTTCCGAAGACCAGAAAAAGAATCTGTATGAAGAATTGGAACTGAATGATTTTGAAATCGAAAATCATAATTATATGTATAAAAAAGGAGAAAATCCTTTTGTAAAACTCACCGCTTCAGTACATTGCAATAAGATTGCCTCAGTTTCCGGTGACAGGATGTTTGTACCTGTAAAAATTCTTGACAGTCAGTGGGAAGTACCTGAAACTATTGAGAACCGGCACGCTCCTGTTTATATTCCGGTAGCCTATGCGGATTGCGATTCAGTAATCATTCGTATTCCTGATGGTTATGTAACTGAGTCATTGCCAAAAGAATTAAATCTGGATTCAGAATTTGGCAATTACAGGTTTCAGGTTGTTGATACCGACAAACAGTTGCTGTTCATCAGGAGTATCCGGATTAACAAAAAACAATATTTGCCGGAAAGATACTCCGCCCTCAGAGATTTTATCGGGGCAATGAATAAGGCAGAAAAACAAAAACTTATTCTGAAGAAGGCTGGCTAGTTATCTATTTTCCCTAAATGATGGATTGAATTGTTTGTATTGAGAAAATCACATCATTTGTGAAGGGTTTTCATCTTCATATACATCATTGTCATCAAACTTATCCGGTTGAAGTTTCAGGCATGTTTTTATTAACAACTCATTATTTTTATTGAAACTGATGATACTGATTCCAAATGCAAGCTTCATTAAAAGAAGACAATTATTTTGGTTGTCGGTAAGGAATAAATGGTCATTTGAGGATAAATCGGCATGAATGGATTTTGATGTCAGAATTTCCTTTGCAAGTGAAAGTTGTTGATCATCAGCACCTCCATAAATCTGAAACTCACTCATTACAAAGGTTTTGTCTACAAAAAACATCAGGTTCTTATACTGGATTTTTCCGCTTTTGCCTTTATAACCAGCAACCATGAATGGAATATTCTTTTCATAAGCGGCATTAAATAATTCGGGTTTACCGTATTCCTTCAGTAAACTTTCAAAGTTCTGATTAAAATCTATTCTGTTAAGAATAAGTGATGATGGATATTGAATACTATTCTCGTGATTGGCTTTATCTGCCACCATAAAATGTGAAGTAAAATCGTCGTCGATGGCCTGTTTAAAAGGGTAAGCGGTCATCAGATCACTGCCTTTTTTACGGGCAAAACACTCGCAGTATTCAGGGCTGTACACCCCGTGTACCATCCTGATCCTGGTAAGGGTGATGAAACTTAACATTTTGATTTAAATGTGTTTAAAAAATTACTAAGCGGAAAAGGTTTGGATTGCAAATGTATAAAATTTTTAGGACTAGGTATAAATACGTAATATGAAATAAAAAAACTGTCAGTTTCCATAAGGTAACTGACAGTTTTTACACTGTAAAGGGATTAACAATAAATTATTTCTTAAGAAGCTTTTGTGAACTTACACCATCATTTGTAATGATTTTAATCAGATATATACCTGAATCCCAAGCTGAAGCATTGAGTTGAACCTGACGTCCGTCACATGAAGTTTCATAAATTTGTTTGCCGGCTGCATTGTAAACCATCATATGCCTGATATCAGAATTTGCACGGATAGTAAAAACGTCTTTCACCGGGTTGGGGGCTATTCCACTCAATACTTTACCGTCTTCGGCAAGGCCAGTGGTAATGAGGGGGAACATTTCGGTATTCATAATCATCTTGTTGCTGTGATCCTGAATAAAGGCAACCAATTCAAGATTTTCCCAAACATAGTCCGGAGGTATGCTGAGGTTGTAAGTAAAAGTCTGACTGGTGTTTGTGCTGAAATCAACACTTGTACCATTATAGTCGGGGTACATTTCGCGTTCAACAAAGTTCAGATGGGTTTGTCCCTGCCAGTTTTCAGCAATATTGGATTCGGTGAGGACAAGATGTAAACGTAAATCACCAGTATATGGTGTAAGTTGTTCTGCATCTATATTTACAGTTATACCCGTGTTATCAGCATAAATTACATCCATGCCAAAATTAAACAATGATTGAATGGCTATACTTTGCTCGTAAAGTGGCAGGTACTGAGGATACAGGGATACAGTGTGATTGCCACCAACATATCCATTGCCACCATCAAAGAACGCGGTCGGGAATCCGGTGATATTGTAAAAAGTATTTCTTGCATTGGAATTATCATTGGTATAAGTGTCGCCATTGTGATATTCAATTACAGCTACATCTTTCCCGTTGTCAACCAGTTCATCAACACCCATGGCTGCACCGGGGCAATACTGACACCAGGTTCCGGTTCCCACTTCAACAGTTACTTTATTACGCGCAACACCCCCCGAAATGGTAATATTTGCAGTGTTGGATGCACCTGAAAGATCTGTACCATAATCAGCTTTCACAAAATATGAATGATCACCCGGATAAACATCAGAATCTAAATACGTAAGTTCTGTAACCTGTGTTAAAAGATTTCCATCTTTAAAAAGCCGGTATCCCACAGGTGTTCCTGATGACGGGGCATCCCAGGTAAGGGTAACATCATTGCCATTTACAACTGCCTGAAGGTTGGTGGGACCAGCGGGTGCAGTTACCTGCTCAAATACCACATCATCAACATACATCGAAGGAGTTCCCTTGGCACCTGTCCATGCATAAAAATTCATGGCATCAAGTATATTGATGGTGCCCGATCCGAATGATCCTGAACTCCATACCCAGTCAACAACCGAAACGCCATTGATGTATAAAGAGGCAAAATCTTCATCAAGGTCAACAACTTCTTTCACCGGAATCCATTGGTCATAGGCAAAGGTAAAGGTTCCGGCACCGGCACCGCCTGCATCAACAAGCCCTGCACCATTAACATCAAAATAAGCCTGCATGCCCCATTCACTGGTACCTCCTGCAAAATCCTGCAGTGTATTGAAATACCCAAGTTTTCCGGCAGGGATATAGACAAAGAAACTAATCGCATATCTTCCGGAGGTTTTGTCATCAAACAGCAGTACGGCATCGTTAGTGCCGGCAATATTAATGGCTTTGGTACCGCCATGGGCAAAATCAGTTCTTACATACGGATCTTCACCGCTTCCGGGCGAATTACTCCATGTGGTCCAATGCGGTGCACTCTGTGCAACAAGCTGCTGATTAGCATTGTACGACTCAAAATTTTCAGAAATCAGCACCTGGGCATTGATTGAAAAGCCCAGAAGCATTCCTGCAAATAAAAAATAGAATTTTCTCATAATTAATGTTTTAGATTAAAAAATTTGGTTTGTATTGGAGCACAAATATAGTGATTTCAAAA
>CAZKCK010000036.1:0-27059 GCA_964550695.1 uncultured Bacteroidales bacterium
TTCCTGCCCGATGCCATACGGCCGAACGATCTTGTGGAAAATCCGCTGTTTTTTGAGAAAAACCTTCTGCTACGGTTTGGAACCGGAATGACAGGCCTGCTTTACTATTTACGACTTCTCATCTGGCCTGATCCCCTGCTTTTTTATTATGGATACGATACATTCCCGGTTACCGGCCCCGGCAGTTTAACTGTAATGATCGCTGTTGTGATGCATCTGGCCATGCTGGTTTGGGCACTCATGAACCTGACTAAAAAACACCTGCTTTCATTTGCCATCCTCTTTTACCTGATCAGCATCAGCATGTATGCAAATTTTGTTTCACCTGCTGTTGGTATCGTTGCTGACCGGTTTGTGTATGTTGCATCCCTTGGTTTTGCTGTTGCACTTGCATTTTTTATTTTCAAAGCACTCAAAACCCAACCGCTGCAGCTACTTCAGCCGTCAAAAACTTTAACCCGTATTGTGACCATTCTTGTCGTGATACTCATCCCGTTTGCCGCGCTTACCATTAACCGTAACAACGACTGGAAAGATCTGGCAACCCTGTATCAGGCTGATATCGGGCATCTTGACCGCTCAGTGAAGGCAAATACGCAATATGCGGGGAATCTGTTCTACAATTCCTATGTGCTGATGAATCAGGAGAAATCGGCTCCTTCAGAAGAAAAGGTAAAAACCATGATTAAACATTACAAGCTGGCACTGGATGTACTGCCAACGTATTACGATGCCCTGAACGGACTGGGCAGTGTGTATGCCACCATCCTCGGAAGGCAGGATATGGCTGTTCCGTATTTTGAAAGAGCTATAAAATCTGATCCCCAAAATGTGGCAGCTTATATCAATCTGGCCTTTGCTTACCGCGATAAAAAGGATTTTGACAAAGCAGCTTTCTATTATGAGAAGGTCATCGAAATGGATTCTACAAAAATCAAGGCTTATTACAATCTGGCTCAGATTTACTTCGACAAGGGTGATTTTAACAGGGCCGTTGAATACAATAAGAAAGCCATGCGCGTAAACCCGAATACTGAAGAGCCTTATCTGAATATCGGAAACTTCTATCTGATGAGCCATGATACACTTTCAGCCGTTTCATGGTATGAACAGGCCGTTGAAAAGCAACCTGTGTACGAAACCAGTAATAATCTTTACCAGTACTACCGGCAGATGGGAAATACTGAAAAGGCAGAATATTACAGGCTGAAGGCAGAAGAATCAAAAAATGTGCGTACTGTGAAGATGCCCTGATATACATGCTATTGTTAGTTTCTACGGTGTCTGTTGATAAACCCGAATTACTGTTTTTATGTTAAAACCCTCTTTTGAACATCTGTCACATGCAGGCAGGTTGGTTCTTTTACTGTTTGTTATCCTGATTTGTCTGCTCATTTCATCGCTGTCAGGCTTGCTGGCCGGAATGCTTTTCTGGGGAACGGATATAATAAACCTCCTTACTTCTGCTGACGTTAACAACCTGAATTATATTGCTGCAGCCAAGTTTACACAGATTATCAGCCATCTGGGAATATTTACTATTTCGGCAATATTGTTTGCAAGTGTTAATTCAGCCAATACATGGAATTATCTCGGACTTGACCAAAGGCCTAAAATTCAGGCAACGATTGTCACCATAGTGCTAATTTTTGTAGTAAGCCCGTGGATAGGATATGTTTATGATATTAATCAGACTATGCAACTTCCTGATTTTCTGGCAGGAGTCCAGCAATGGATGAAAAACAGTGAGGAAGCAGCAACAAGGCTGACAGAAGGGTTTTTAAACAGCCCATCAGTTGGAGGCTTTATGGTAAATATCCTGATGATTGGCATTGTACCGGCAATAGGGGAGGAGTTGCTTTTCAGGGGTGTCATTCAGAAATTATTCGGTCAATGGACCGGGAATATACATATTGCAATTATTATTTCTGCGCTGTTGTTTAGTGCCATGCACCTTCAGTTCTTCGGATTTTTCCCGCGGTTTGCGCTGGGTCTGCTGTTCGGTTATTTGTTTTACTGGACCGGAAGCCTTTGGCTGCCAATTCTGGCACATTTCATTAACAATACAATGGCTGTGGTTGTAGCGTATTTTTATGAACAAGGACTTACTGCTACCAATGCCGAAGATTTTGGAAAGACTGACAACCTGTTTTTTGTTGTTTTAAGTGTGGTGATTACTGCTGCATTGTGTTTTTTCCTTTACCGGCAAAGGTCAATAACTGATCCTGGTTAATATGTGAGCGAAGAATAATACGGTAGTTGTTAAAAAACAGAAACCCCGTAAACGAAAAGTTTGCGGGGTTTCTGTTTGATGTGGAAAAACTTTACTGTTGTTCCTTTTTTACCCCTTTACGGGTTGAATAGTTTATTTTGAATGCACTAACCTGACGCAATTCCTGTTTGATATCGGTCACAACACCCATTTTGGTATCACCATCAACTTTGAGCGAGGTGGTTAAGAAAGGGCGGTCAACTTCATCACGGGATTCACGTTCACGTGTAATAAATTCGCGGATATCTGAAACAGAAGCATATGAATTATTCAACTGGATGCGGCTTTCAGTCCCGAAACGTTTGTCGATGGGTTGGCCTATATAAATAAAGCTAACCAATGACTTTTTCTCGAGTTTCTGTACTTCAGTGGCCGGAGGAGCTGAAACTTTTACAAGGAGTGTGCTTTCGCGCATGGTTGTGATAACCATAAAGAAAAACAGGAACATGAAAATAATGTCGGACATTGACCCGGTGTTGATGCCGGGGGTGCTTTTGCTGCCTTTACGTTTAAACCTTGCCATTATTTGGTTCCTCCTACATTTTTAGGTTCAGCTTCAGAAATTGATACTGGTATAGCCTTGCTGATGGCATCAATCTGATCCTGATCTGTAAGTTTATCAAATGCAATTCCAAAACGCTGCTTTGATAATTCACTACGCAGTTCATTTACAGCGGCTGCAAGTTCATTCTGAACCTGAATATACATTTTATATGAAGTACCCCGGTCATTCTGAAGGGAGATTACACCTTTTGAGACCATATATTCACCAAGTCCGGGAATAACAACTGGTTTCTTTTCTGGTAAATCTGTCCTGTTTGCGGGGTTTGCCAGAAACTCTTTGGCCTGGTCCCTTAGCGCAGTTATGTCAGAAGGACGGTTCTGTACCATAAGGCCATCGAATTTGTTAACGAGTACCGTAAAAACGTTTCGCATTTTAACATCCGCATCCTTCTGGTCTTTATCAGCTGGTGGTGGCAACTTCCTCGTAATACCCAAATCCGTATCAATTGATGAAGTCAACAGGAAAAAGGTAAGCAACAGGAAGGAAATATCCGCCATCGAGCCTGAGTTAATTTCGACGTCTCTTTTTGCCATAGGGTTAATTACTTAATTTTTGAACCACTTAGCGGCTTCAAAATATAACAAACTAACAAGAATCCCACCGAAGCAAATGTAGACACCTAGTAATCCGGCCCCAATCATTTTGGAACCAGATGGTCCGATTTGGAACTTTTCGTAAAAAGCTCCCTGGTCAGCAGGTGAAACAAGGTAAGCAAGTAAAAACATTACCGCAATACCTGCAACACCGATAAGACCGCCCTTGGCTTTATTAAAATTGGTTACAAGGTAGTAAAGCGGGAAAACAACCAGCAATACTATTGCAATACCAATTAAAATGTAAGTCACGACAATTCCGATATTGATTAAAATGTCACCCATGTTCAACTATTTTTTTGCGTTCTTGTTCCTGACCAGAATATCCATAAAGGTGATGGTGGCATCTTCCATACCATTTACAATTGACTCAACTTTTGATAACAGATAATTGTAGAAAACCTGAAGAATAATAGCAACAATAAGACCGAATACGGTGGTCAGAAGAGCAACTTTCATACCTCCTGCTACAACGGTAGGAGAAATGTCACCGGCAGCTTCGATAGCATCAAATGCCTGAACCATACCTACAACTGTTCCCAAAAACCCGAGCATAGGTGCAAGAGCGATGAACAGTGTAATCCAGCTTAAGTTCTTTTCAAGACGGGCCATCAGAACGCCACCGTATGAAACAACTGATTTCTCAACCACGTCAAGACCTTCATTGATCCTGTCGAGACCTTGATAGAAAATACTGGCAAGTGGTCCGCGTGTGTTTTTGCAGATTTCTTTTGCTGCGGTAACACCTTCTGATTCAAGAGCTGTCTCAACTTTATTCAGAAGTTTCTGCGTGTTGGTTGATGAAAGGTTTAAATAGATAATACGTTCAATTACAAGTGCAAGACCAAGGATCATGCAAATCAGGATAGGAGCCATCCAACCGGCACCACCTTCAATAAACTTATCTTTCAGAACCTGATGGAATGATTTGTCTTCAACCGGAGCAGCAGCCATTTCAGCGGCAGGAGCTGCAGCAACAGTATCAACCTGGGTGGTTTTTGCAGTATCAGTTTTTGCAGCCTGATCCTGAGCGAAGGAAACGTTCGATAAACCGAATGTCAGCATTCCTGCTATCGACAATAAAGCAATCAGTTTTTTCATAGTGCGATGGATTGATTTACGTAATTAAATTTAGATTATTGAAATTAAGATTTGGTACATGAATTTTGCGGAGAGAAAGGGATTCGAACCCTTGGTACGCTTTTGGCGTACACACACTTTCCAGGCGTGCGCCTTCGACCACTCGGCCACCTCTCCATGAGTTAATATCTTTATTTACAGCATTATCCTAATAATTCAAATTAAGCGGCTAATGTACAAAAAAATATTCTTTCACTAAAAAATTTAAAATCATAATTCTTCAGATTTGCTTTGGATAGTGAACGATGATGCCTGATAATTATTTTGTTTTAGAATATAAATATTTGTTTTAAAACAAGTTATACAATTGTCATTTCGCCTCTTAATGATTGCGTGAGCAATTGCCTGATTTGATTTTTTTCAAATTTCTCTCCGTAAAGGTACATCAGTTTGGCCAATGCCGATTCAGTGGTAATATCATACCCGCTGATTACGCCAATACTTCCAAGGGTTATGCTGGTACTGTATCGCCCTTGTTCCACAAAACCTTCCTTGCACTGCGTTACATTATATAATATGATATCGCGGTTAACAGCTTCACTAAGTGCTTCAAGAAACCATTTTTCGGTAGGGGCATTGCCTGAACCATAAGTCTCAAGTATCACAGCTTTTAAACCCTGAATATTCAGAATGCATTTCACTACATTTTCTGAGATTCCAGGGAAAAGCTTCAGGATCACTACATTATTGTCGAGATTTTTATGAACTTTAAGCTTTTTGAAATTGGGTTTCAGAATATGGTTGAAGTTGAATTTTATATTAATCCCAACTTCTGCCAACAAAGGATAATTCCCTGAAATGAAGGCATCAAAGTTTTCGGCATTGAATTTGAGTGTTCTGTTGCCCCTGAAAAGCTTGTTTTCGAAACATATCGATACTTCAGGCACCACTGGTGTTCCATCAACATACGAAGTGGCAATCTCAATACTGGTGATAAAGTTTTCACGACCATCTGACCGTATCATTCCCAAAGGCAGTTGAGATCCGGTAAAAACCACGGGCTTGTTAAGGTTTTCGAGCATAAAGCTCAGCACCGAAGCTGTATAGGCCATGGTATCAGTTCCATGCAGCACTACAAAACCATCATAATCCTCATAATTATCTTCAATAATGGTGGCCAGCCTGATCCAGAAAGCCGGGTTCATGTCTGATGAATCAATCAAAGGATCAAAAGAATATGAATCAATTTTGCACTTCAGATTTTCCAGAACGGGCATTTTGCTGTAAAGATGATCAAAATCAAAAGGTTCCAGTGCCCCTGTGGACGTGTTTCTGATCATTCCAATGGTGCCACCGGTATAAATCACCAAAACATTTGGTACCGTATTCATAGTCTATTGATTTACAGTTATGTTGAATAATTTGCATGCATTGGCAGTGGTAACGGATGCAATCTGCGGCAGGTCAAGACCCTTTATCTGGGCTATTTTTTCGGCTATCTCAATCAGATAGGTGCTTTCATTCCGTTTTCCCCTGTATGGGACCGGAGATAAAAATGGTGCATCCGTTTCAAGCAGCAGATATGCTTCGGATATTGCACTTACAATGGCATCCAGTCCTGATTTTTTGTACGTTACCACACCACCGATACCCAGATAAAAGCCCCATCCGGTAATTTTCTGAGCCTGTTCAAGGTTGCCGCTGTAACAATGAAAGACTCCCCTGAGGCCGGCAACACCTTCGTGTTCAAAAACTTCTATGATTTCTTCCATCGAATTACGTGAATGGATCACAAGCGGTAAATTGAATTCACGCGCCCATGAAATCTGCTGCCTGAGTGCATCAACCTGCTCTTTGTAATATGTTTTGTCCCAGTACAGGTCAATACCGGCTTCTCCAATAGCTACAAATTTTCGTTTCTGTAGTTCCTGCCGTAAAGTGTTCAGTTCTTCACGGTAATCAGCCTTGACTGAGGTTGGATGTAAGCCAATCATTGGCAGACAGTTGTGCTGAAAAGTATCGCAAAGCTGATACATGCCCGCCAGGGAGGATGAATCAATATTCGGGAGTAAAATGGTCGAAATTCCCGCTTCTGTGGCGCGTTTTACGGCTTCGGAGCGGTCAGCATCAAATTCACTGAGATATAAATGTGCGTGTGTGTCAACAAGAATCATGATGCAAAGTTAGACCTTTTTATTTTTATGGTAATTTTGCCAAAAACCCTGTATTGAAAACCAAAATTCTCATCATTCGTTTCAGTTCAATTGGTGATATTGTTTTAACTTCACCGGTGGTGAGATGTCTGAAAATGCAAATACCTGAATGTGAGTTACATTTTGTTACTAAGAAGGCTTTTTTGCCGGTGATTGCCTTCAATCCGTACATTGATAAAATATATACAATTGAAAAAAGCCTGTCAGAAATAAAAACTGACTTAAAAGCCGAAAAGTACACATACATTGTTGATTTACATCGCAGTATAAGATCAGCTTTGCTTGTGGTGTCACTTTTACGGCCTTTTTACTCCTTCAGCAAACTGAACCTCCGTAAATTTTTGATGGTTAAGTTCAAATTGAATTTACTTCCTGGTATTCATATTGTTGACCGATATTTCAGCGCTGTAAAAAGTCTGGGCATTCAGAACGACAACAAAGGCCTCGATTTCTTTATACCTGAAGATCAGGAAATTAATCCGGCTGATTTTGGAGGACGTTTTTCAGATGGGTATCATGTGCTGGTGATTGGGGCAAAGCATTTTACCAAACAAATTCCGACTGAACTGGCTTGTGGCGTTATTTCGGGTTCAGCATTGCCGGTTATGCTGGCGGGTGGTCCCGAAGATTCAGAAAAGGGGAATGCGATTGCATTGAGATTTCCGGAGAAGGTGTACAATGCCTGTGGAAAACTAACACTCATTCAATCAGCTTCACTTATCAAACAGGCTTCAAAAATAGTTACTGCCGATACGGGGCTCATGCATATTGCCGCAGCGCTGGGCAAGGAAATCATTTCAGTCTGGGGAAATACAGTCCCTGAGTTTGGAATGTATCCTTATATGCCCCGGCAAAGCAAATTGGTTCATATAGCCGAGGTGAAGGGTTTGTCATGCCGGCCATGCAGCAAACTCGGGTATACAGCCTGTCCGGAAAAACATTTTAATTGTATGCAAAAGCAGGATCTGCAACAGATTCTTCACTGGCTGAATAAAAATAGTTCTCAGGTAGAACTATAAAAACGGATTGTTAATTTTTTCGTGCCCGATGGTTGTAGAAGGCCCGTGGCCAGGATATACGATTGTATCATCAGGCATTGTAAATAACTTCGATTCAATATTTTCCTTCAACGTGTTATAATTTCCGGTAGGAAGATCAGTCCGGCCAATACTTTCGTGAAAGAGCACATCCCCCGAAATTACAAAACCCTGTTCCGGGCAACTGAAGCATACAGAACCATCAGCATGGCCCGGCGTATACCTGACTTCAAGTTTGCTGTTGCCAAATTTGATAAAATCACCTTCTTCAAAATAGCCCGATGGCTCATAAATTTTACTGAGATTTATATTGTAAGCATTGGCAAATTCATTGGCAAATCCCAGAAAGATTTTGCCTTTTGGGTGTATCCGGTAACCAATCCCATAAGTATCTGTAAATAAGTAGCAGCCGAGCAAATGGTCGGTATGGCAATGCGTGAGAACAACATCTGCAACTTTCAAATGGTTATTGCTGACATATTCCCGGATTTTGGTCCATTCGTGTTCATTCTGGCAAGCAGGGTCAATCACCACACATTCATTGGTTTCGTCATGCAGAACATATGTATTGGTCTGAAAATCATTAAATACAAATCGTTGGATCGTTATCATATACTCGGTTTTTTACATTGTCATCCCTGCAAAAATAGCATAAAAGAATTCAACTGCCCGCGGTCGGTCAAAAAACATTACTTTAGCCTCTATCGTCCATGAATGAAATAATGCACTGTCAAAAGTTTTTATTTTCAGTTTTACATACGGGTTGTATAATCTGTAACATATTTATTATCAGTGGTTTTAATGTTTTTTCGCAACAACATTCCACGCAGCAATTGTCGCAGGCCCCGCGCCGGATTCAGTATGAAAGGAAGAATTGGAATTGCCATACATCTGGCAATCTAAAAGTGTATTATTACGGATCGGGCAATGAATTGGCTCAGATGGCCGCCTGGTACACACATGAATGCATTGTTTCGTTGAGCGATGAATTGGGGATTCCTTATGACGGAGATGCGCATGTGTTGATATATTCTAATTATGCTGATTTCCGGAACAGTAATCTGGGAACTTCACGACCAGAAAATACCGGGAATGGATGGAATCCTGAAATTCCTTCTGACCGGATTGTGTTGGTTTGCAATGGAAGGCTGTCAGACGTTCAGCGGCAGATTCGAAAAGAAGTGGCTGGTATGCTGATCCGCCATTATTTTTTGGGTTCAACGTTCAGAAGTCAGGCTATTGGGCAGGCTTTGATCCGGACACCCGCCTGGTTTTATGCCGGGTTAGCGGATTATATTGCAGGCATGCCAACCGATGGCACTGAGGCATGGTTCAGAACGCGATTGCTGTCAGGTGAACTTCGCAATTTTAACCTGGTGCAGGAATATGAAGCAGAACGTCTGGGTTATTTTATATGGTCATATATTGTAAACATCTACGGACACGAACAATTACACAATATTCTCTCCCTTACAAAAGCAACCCGTTCAGCAGATAAGGCCCTGGAAATCACGCTGGGTGTTTCATATAAAACGCTGACACAGAATTTTCAGGATTATTTTTTGAAAGCGTTTGTATCAAATAAACGGCCTGAGCAACATCCCACAGTATTGGCAAATCTTTACAAGTCAGGCGGTAAACCCGGTATGCCCGAAATGAATGCAAAAGGTGATAAGATGGCATGGGCAACCGAAAAAGCAAATGTAAACAAGGTATGCGTATCAACTGTAAAAGATGGAAAAGTAACATGTATATTAAAGGCAGAAGCACAGGGTGAACAAGAGGATCTGCTGGCTGAAAAAATTTTGCTGAAGTGGAATCCGGTAAGTGATCAGCTGATGGTCATAATCAGGGAAAGGGGGGAACTGCAGTTGATATCGATTGATATTATAACCAATGAGTGTTCACGTCATAACCTTGATTATTTTGAAAACATTGATGCTTTCGAAGTTTCGCCGGATGGAACCCGGCTCGTGTTATCAGCCGTTCAGGATGGTCATTCAGATTTGTTTGTCATCAGTTTGGAAGGAATGCTGATCCGGAGATTGACAAACGACGTTTTTGATGATGTAGATCCGGTATTTATCGATAATAATCAATTGGTTTTCAGCTCAAACAGAAATGTTTCAGCAGTGTTTCAGGATGGTATTGAAATGAGAGAGGTGCTTAAAAATGAACACGACTTATTTTTACTTTCTTGTGATAATAAAGACCATGTAAATCAAGCAATTCAGTTGACAGGAACTTCAGGATTGGATGAAACACAACCAGTAAGAACTTTTGGGAATAGTTTTTCCTACCTTTCAACATCGCACGGTAAGGCTGACCGGTATCTGGGCCGGATTGACAGCACAGTATTCCGTGTTGATTCAGCGATTCATTATAAAAAGTTTATGAGCAGTTTTCGTATTTCGGAAAAGCCGGAATATTTATTTCAACAGCGCTTTTCGGAAACGAACAACATGTTTTATGAACAGACTGGTTTACATATGTTTACCGAAACACCCTTACCCGATTCAATCGAAGGAACATTATTTATACCGTTTTTTGTGAGCCCGGAGATTGAGATATCTAATAAAAGGAATGAAAAGGTTGATGATCCGGTAAATCCATTCGATCATTACAGGTTATCAGAAAAGGCTCTGTCAATAACAGGTCATTCAATGGCCGGGAGTCTTGAAAAGTCGCTTAATAATGAATTAAAGCACATCGGGTTTAAGAAAAAAATTCCAGATATATCCGGATTTTACCTTCGGAGTGTTTCTGCAGCAGTTGACTTTGGTTCCTGTAACTTTACCTTTCAACCCGTTTTTGATGCTCAATATCCTGAATATCATCTGCCTGAACTCAATTTATTGACGGGTGTGAGTGCATCCGATTTATTGGAAGACAGGCATCTGGATCTGACAGCCCGCATATCAGGCAACCGAGCCGACAATGAATTCCTGTTGAAATATCGTGACCTTACCGGTAGGCTCGATAAGGAATATTTATGTTATTACCGTTCAATCCGGCATTCCGGTGTTAACGGCATCACAGATTTAGGTGAAATTGCCATCGCAGGGTTGCTGGGCTGGTCATTGTCCAACCGGTTGTTTGCCGAGGGGCAACTCCAGCTTGACTATTCACACAGGAATTATCTGGCAAACGATCCTGCAAACCAGAACAAAACCGGAAATGGCATCTTAAGGCCTGGTCTGGTGTTTTCACTCAACAGATATGCTGTGCAAGATGATAGCTATAATTTAATGACCGGATACACATGGAAGTTTTTTGCCGGGGTTTACCAGACATTTGGAGAGAAACAAAGTTTTTTATTGAGTGCCGGATTCGACATCAGGAAGTATATTAAAATGAATCGCTATACGTATTTTGCACTTCGTGGGGCAGCAGGAACTTCAGCAGGTTCCGGTAAATTGCTCTTTTTTATCGGAGGTTCTGATAATCAGGTTATTTCTGAACAGGAGCAGCCCATATACAATTCAACCATTGAAAATTATATCTGTCAAACTTTTGTCGGAGGAGTAAGGGGCCTTAAAACAAACATCATGCAGGGAACTTCTTATGCATTGTGCTCAGGTGAGCTGCGCATTCCGGTAGTCAGAGCGTTTACCCGATTGCCTTTACAATCCGGTTTTTTATATCATCTTCAGGCAATTGCTTTTGCTGATGCAGGAGCAGCCTGGACAGGATGGTCACCTTTTTCGGATGAAAATTCAATGTACTTCCGGTATAATTTCAACGGGTCAGATGTTGTGAACTTAGTTGAGCACCATGATCCGGTACTAGGTGCAATAGGAATTGGATTCAGGTCATTGATTCTGGGCTGTTTTATCAGGGCTGACTATGCATCTGCAATAATTGACGGTACTCTCAATAAACCAGGTCTGGTAGTATCGCTTGGATTTGATTTTTGATAAACATCTTAACGAGAGCAAATTAACCAATTGTTAAGAAGTTCTCAAAACTCTGTCTGGTATTATTGGAGCGCTAAAATTAATTTTGTAGTCAACTTTGAACGGTAAAAAATGGATGCAATTACTTTTCTGATTTTAGTCGTAATCGGTGTCATTGCCGGTGTATTCAGCGGTATGGTCGGGCTTGGCGGTGGTCTGGTCATAATTCCTGCGTTGATATTTTTTCTGGGTCTTTCACAGCACCAGGCACAGGGAACAAGCCTTGCACTGATGCTTCCGCCCATCGGTCTCATGGCAGCTATCAATTATTACAAGGCTGGCGAACTGAACATTAAATATGCAGCAGTGATAGCGGTGGCTTTTTTTATAGGCGGATATTTTGGTTCAAAACTGGCTTTGGGGATGTCAGATACGATTGTCAGGAAAATATTTGCTGTTTCAATATTGCTTATAGGTGCCAAAATGCTGATCTGGAAATAATGAAGGTAAACACACACATTGATAAAAGGATAACCGGTTTCATTCAGGAGCATCATGTATTAACGCTGGCCACCTGTGAAGATAACAAACCCTACACCTCATCGTGTTTTTATGTATATCTTGATGAGTTAAACCTTTTTGTGTTTACTTCTGATCCTTCCACAAAGCATATACAACAAGCCGTTTTGCAATGTCATGTTGCCGGGGCAGTTGCACTTGAAACCACCATGATCGGGCTCATTCAGGGGATTCAGTTTACCGGAACCCTTCGTGAATTGAAAGATGAAGAATTAGATCTGGCTCAAAAAGCTTATCTGAAAAAATTCCCGGTGGCCAGGCTTATGGAAACACATCTGTGGGGGATAAACCCGGATTTTATTAAAATGACACACAACAGGCTCGGGTTTGGCAAAAAGCTTATCTGGCCTGATGAGCGGACGATTTAAGGGAAATAAACGGATTTTGATTTTTGGGGAGCATACCAAAAATTCTGCCAACATTCTAAATTTCAGCGAATAACGCAATATAAAAACTTATTAATGTATATGTTTTTTGAACTCAGGAGGTTACAAATGATTGTTAATAAAATGGTATTTTTTTATAAAATGTTTGCCCTACATTGTCATGCTTTTTTAAAAAATATTTCGCTGTATTAAACTATTTTTTTTCAACGCATTAAACGTTTAACCTTAAAACCGCCATGCCGATGAATGATCAGTTAATGGCTGATTCTGAGAGCAAAATCACAGCCTCACAAAATAAAAATTTTTATCAGCAGGTTTTGGACAAAAGATCCAAGGCCAAGCCAACAGATACTTATATGAAGGATTTATTTGAAGATGTAACACCGGACAATCCGGTAGACGAAACAAAATCGGTATATGCAAAGGGGAAGGCTCCGGAACAGCTTACCTATACGCATGAAGAGGCAATGGAAAAAACAGTGGCTTATTTTAACGGCGATACGATGGCGGCAGATGTCTGGATCAGTAAATATGCACTGAAAGACAGCGATAGCAAGCTCTATGAACTCACCCCCGATGACATGCATCACAGGATTGCCAGAGAAATTGCCCGGATTGAAAAAAAGTACAAGAACCCGATGTCAGAATCAGAAATCTATGAATTGCTGAAAGATTTCAGATATATCATACCACAGGGTAGCCCAATGGCTGGTATTGGAAACAATATTCAGGTCGGCTCACTCTCCAACTGCTTCGTCATCGGGCAGGATCGCCCGGCTGATTCATATGGGGGCATCATGCGCATTGATCAGGAACAGGTTCAACTGATGAAACGCAGGGGAGGTGTGGGCCATGATCTGTCACACATCCGCCCCAAAGGCAGCCCGGTTAAAAATACCGCAATGACTTCCACCGGCATTGTGCCTTTTATGGAACGGTATTCTAACTCAACACGCGAAGTGGCTCAGGACGGCCGCAGAGGGGCACTGATGCTCTCGATATCAGTAAAGCATCCCGATGCATCTGATTTTATTGACGCCAAACTTGAATCAGGAAAAGTAACCGGAGCCAATATTTCGGTAAAACTCTCCGATGATTTTATGCAGGCTGTTATAAATGATAAAGAATACACACATAAATTCCCGGTTGACGCTTCCAATCCAAAATATACCAAAAAGATTAATGCCAGGGATTTGTGGAATAAAATCATCCACAATGCCTGGAAGTCTGCAGAACCCGGAATCCTTTTCTGGGATACCGTTATCCGTGAATCCATTCCGGATTGCTATGCTGACCTGGGGTTTAAAACCGTTTCAACCAACCCCTGCGGCGAAATCCCCTTGTGCCCTTACGATAGCTGCAGGCTTCTGGCCATCAACATGTACAGCTATGTAAAAAATCCGTTCACTGCCGATGCAGCATTTGATTACGAGCTTTTTACCGATCATGTGCAGAAGGGACAGCGGATGATGGACGACATTATTGATCTGGAGATTGAGAAAATTGATAAAATTCTCCGGAAAATTAATGAAGATCCTGAAGATGAAGAAATAAAGCGCATTGAACGGATGCTTTGGGAAAATATCCGCCGTAAGGCGCTGCTGGGTCGCCGCACTGGTTTTGGTATCACTGCCGAAGGCGATATGCTGGCAGCCATGGGTATCAGGTACGGTTCTGATCAGGGTATCAGTCTGGCTGTTGAACTCCAGCGCACGCTTGCCATCGAAGCCTACCGCTCATCAGTGCAACTGGCACGTGAACGTAAACCTTTTGAAATTTACAATAAGGAGCGTGAGAAGAACAACCCGCTGATTAAACGGATAAAGGAAGTGGATCCGCAACTGTACGCTGACATGGAGAAATACGGAAGAAGGAATATATCATTGCTTACCATTGCACCCACCGGAAGTGTAAGTATTTGTACGCAAACTTCTTCAGGAATCGAACCTGTGTTCAATGTTTCCTATAAACGTCGTCGCAAAATCAATCCGGGCGATAAAAATGCCGTTACTAAATTCGTGGATGAGATTGGAGACGCCTGGGAAGAATATACCGTGTTTCACCACCGCTTTATCGATTACCTGAAAATCAATGGGTATAATATCGATGAAGTTGTGCATTATTCTGATGAACAACTGAAACCTATCATTGAAGCATCTCCCTACCATCGGTCAACAGCCAACGACGTTGACTGGGTTGCCAAAGTTAAGATGCAGGGGGCCGTTCAGAAATGGGTCGACCATTCAATAAGTGTTACCGTAAATATCCCCGGCGATACACCTGAATCAATGGTGAGCGATATCTACCGTACAGCATGGGAAAGCGGATGTAAAGGCATTACAGTGTACCGTGACGGGTCACGCGATGGTGTTCTGATCAGCAATGACAAAAAGGAAAAGGCACCGGCTATTGTTGAAAACAATGCTCCTCCCCGCCCGAAAGTTCTTGAGGCTGAGGTTATCCGATTTCTGAATGAAGAAAATGAAAGATGGGTTGCTGTAGTCGGATTGTTCGAAGGTCGCCCGTATGAAGTGTTCACCGGCAAAGAAAAGGGATTTTATGCACCTGTCTGGGTCGACAAAGGCTGGGTAATCAAAAACCGGCTATCGGATGGTACTTCAAGATATGACTTCCAGTTTGCAGATGAAGATGGTTACAAAACCACCATGGAAGGCTTGTCACGTATGTTCGATAAAGAATATTGGAATTATGCAAAATTAATCTCCGGAATCTTAAGACATGGCATGCCCTTACACGCCGTGGTGGATCTGGTTTCAAAACTCAGCCTCGATTCTGTCAGCATTAACTCATGGAAAACAGGCGTGGAAAGAGCTCTTAAGAGATTTATTCCCGATGGGGTAAAACCACCCAAAGCGGTTTGTGAAAAGTGTGGGCAAACCGATACGCTTCAGTATCAGGAGGGTTGCCTGAAATGTACCTGTGGTTTTTCAAAATGTGGCTAGATTCTGATCGATAATAACTGCTTAGTCAGAGAACCGGATTTCTAAAATTTTTGGAAGTCCGGTTTTTTTATTGTATTATTATACAAGTGTTTATATGTATTTTAAAAAAGTTTCTATAGCAATTCCATATTTTCTAACCAAAGCGGTGTTAATTTGTTTGTTAAAGCATTAATTTTGGATTTTGCAGCAATGAATGAATATGTACAAAATTTACCATAACCCCCGGTGCGCCAAATCAAGGGCAGGTCTTCAGGCCATAACTGACACCGGATCAGCTTTTGAAATAATTGATTATTTGAAGCAACCCTTAACGATAGACCAGTTTAAACGTTTGTTAATCAAACTGAATCTGCCTCCGGTTGAACTTGTCAGAAAGCAGGAAGAAGTGTTTAAAACCCGTTTTAAAGGCAAGAATTTTAATGATGATGAGTGGATCAGGCTATTAATCGAATTTCCAAAACTGATGCGCAGACCAATCATCGAAATGCAATACAAAGCCGCTGTATGCGACGATGCTGCGCGATTGTCAGAATTTCTGGAATCAGGGAAAGGCTGATCTGTTTTCTAACCTTGACAATGAAATTGTTGTAGAAGTACTTGCCAATTTTAAAATCGAAACTTAATTTTACAAAGAATTATATGTCCTATTATTTTTAACCATTCAAAAAGAATTAAAATGAAAACCAGAACTGAAAAAGACACGATGGGTCCGGTAGAAGTACCTGCCGATAAATATTGGGGTGCACAAACAGAACGTTCCAGAGGAAATTTTAAAATCGGCCCCGAAGCCTCTATGCCCCGTGAAATCATTATGGCATTTGCATATCTTAAAAAAGCTGCAGCTCTTGCGAACAACGAACTGGGAGTCCTGACTCAGGAAAAGTCTCAGGTAATTGCCACCGTTTGCGATGAAATTCTTGACGGAAAGCTCAACGATCAGTTCCCGTTGGTGATCTGGCAGACAGGTTCGGGTACCCAAAGCAATATGAATGTAAACGAAGTGGTTGCCAACAGGGCAGAAGTCCTGAGAGGAGGTGAACTTACCGGGGCCAAAACTTTTATCCATCCCAACGATGATGTGAATAAATCCCAGTCATCAAATGATACGTTTCCCACGGCCATGAGTATTGCTGCCTATAAAATGGTGGTTGAAACTACATTGACAGGTGTTCAGCTTTTGCGCAATACCCTTGCTGCCAAGTCAGAAGCCTTTAAGGATATCGTGAAAACGGGCCGCACGCATCTCATGGATGCCACGCCTCTTACGCTCGGACAGGAGTTCTCGGGATATGTTGCACAGCTCGATCATGGAATCAGGGCCATAAAAAATACCCTGCCGCATCTCGCTGAACTTGCACTAGGCGGAACCGCTGTGGGCACAGGTCTCAACACTCCCAAAGGATATGATGTGCTGGTTGCAAAGCATATTGCTGCTTTAACCGGATTGCCGTTTGTAACCGCTCCCAATAAATTTGAAGCACTCTCGGCCCACGATGCAATTGTTGAAGCCTCAGGAGCACTAAAGACGCTTGCTGTCAGCCTGATGCATATTGCCAGCAATATCAGATTGTCAGCATCCGGACCGCGTTGCGGAATCGGGGAATTACATCTGCCCGAAAATGAACCGGGCTCATCAATTATGCCCGGAAAAGTAAACCCGACGCAGAATGAATCACTTACAATGGTTTGCTGCCAGGTGATTGGCAACGATGCTGCAATAACAGTGGCCGGAACACATGGTCATTTTCAGTTGAGTGTGTTTAAACCTGTAATGATTGCAAACTTCCTGCAATCTGCCAGACTGCTGGGTGAAGCCTGCGTATCTTTTAATGATAACTGCGCTGTGGGAATTGAGCCTAACCTGAGTTTTATCAAAAAGAACATGGAAAATTCACTGATGCTTGTAACAGCACTTAATACCCACATCGGTTATGAAAACGCTGCTAAAATAGCTAAGAAGGCACATCACGAAGGCACAACGCTTAAGGAATCTGCAATGGCCCTGGGGCTTGTAACTTCCGAAGATTTTGATAACTGGGTTGATGCTTCTAAAATGACCGGGAGTCTGTAAAAAAGGTTCAGAAGGAGTTAAAGATTCAGTAATCGTTTAATCCCAACCTCATCATTTTTCTGATTCGGATCAGTACATCCTCAAAAAATTACAGTTCAGCACCCATGAAAGACGCTCCGGCGTCTTTCATTTTTTTGTGCATACATATCGGTTCATCTTTGCATCATCAAATGAATTGTATATGATATCACTTCACAGGATTGGTCAATTGTTGCGCAGGAAGTTCAGATTGTTTTCATGGATTGAAAAATCATTGCAGAACTCCGGAAAAGCAATGAATATAAAACGGGCAATCGTTTTTTATTCCATTATACTGCAGGTCATAGCATTGCAGGCTCAGGTGAAAATCAATGGTAAGATAACGGATGAAAAAGGAAACGCAATACCCGGAGTGAATGTTTATCTTAAAGGTACGTTTGACGGGGCTGCAAGCAATCCTGAAGGAATATTTTCTTTTGTGACCAAAGTTTCAGGCAATCAGGTTATTGTAGCGAGTATGATAGGATTTCAAACACTTGAGCAGTCATTAACCCTATCTGCCGGTGATAATTTAATTAATCTCAGACTTGCCGAGGCCTACAATGCGTTGAATGCCGTTGTAATAACGGCAGGCACCTTTGAAGCCTCTGACGAACACAAGGCGGTTGTATTGAAACCTCTTGACATAGTTACAACCGCCAGTTCAGGAGGTGATCTTTACGGAGCCTTAAGATCATTGCCCGGTACACAGCAGGTAGGTGAAGACGGCCGTTTGTTTGTCAGGGGAGGAGAAGCCGCGGAAACCCGTTCATACATGGATGGTATGCTGATAGCAAGCCCTTATTCTTCTCAGGTTCCCGATATTCCGGCCAGAGGAAGATTCTCTCCGTTTATGTTCAGCGGTACCGTGTTCAGTACGGGTGGTTACTCCGCTGAATATGGCCAGGCAATGTCATCGGCATTGGTGCTTAAAACCAACGGACTTGCCGAAAAGACCGAAACTGCAGTGTCGCTCATGAGCGTGGGTGGTGGCCTTGCTCATACCATCAGGGCTGAAAATAACAGCATCTCAGCTTCTGTTGATTATACAAATCTGTCCCCTTACTTTGAACTGATAAGGCAAAATATGTCATACACAACTGCGCCTCAGGGAGTTTCGGGTACCATGTCATACAGGAATAAATCAAAAAACGGCGAGTTGTTACGGGTTTTCGGAAATGTTAGTTCCGGGAATATCAATATTAATTATCCTGATTTTGACAACCCCGGAAAATCTATACCAATAGGTATTTCGAACAACAATTATTACTTCAATACAACATACACAGGCCAATTATCCTCCAAAACCACCTGGTTTTCGGGATTAGCACTGGCAAGTGACGTAGTGAAGCGTGATATGAATAAGGATGCACTGGATGAAAATGAAAAAGGCGCACACCTGCGATTTGTTCTAAATCATTCATTTTCTGACAGGTATAAGCTTAAAACCGGAATTGAAACACTGTTGCAGTCATTTGACCAGAATTTCTTTAATGCAGAGGTGAATGAAAGTTTCAAAAGTAATTTTTTTGAGAAATCATTTGCGGCTTTTGCTGAATCAGAAATTGCTCCTTCAAATGGTCTGGCTTTCAGGGCCGGAATCAGAGCCGAATATTCAGCCCTGCTGAGCAGTTTCAATCTTGCTCCGCGTCTGTCAGCTTCGTTTCGCACTTCTGCCAACAGCCAGATCTCTGTTGCATGCGGCCGCTTTTTTCAAAATCCTGATAAACAAATCCTTTTATATACAGATCGGATTGGATTTGAATACGCCGATCATTATATTCTCAACTATCAGTATGCTGCGCATGACCGGGTATTGAGAATGGAATTGTATTATAAAAACTATAAGAATCTGGTCAGGTTTGCAAATTTATATAATCCTGATCCACTGTCATATACTTCTGCCGGAAGCGGATATGCCAAAGGATTTGATATTTTCTGGCGCGATCAGAAAACCATACGTGTGCTCGATTACTGGATTTCTTATTCATTCATCGATACAAAAAGGTTATACCGCGATTTCCCCGTCAGTGCCACTCCGCATTTTGTAAGCACCCATAACTTTAATGTTGTTGGCAAATATTTCGTCGACAAAATCAGCACCCAGTTCGGGGCAACCTACACGTTCAGTTCCGGAAGACCTTACAACGACCCCAATGCTTCAGCGTTTATGAACGGCAAAACCAAATCATATCATGATTTGAGTATGAATGCCAGTTATCTCACTGAATTGTTCGGTCAGTTTACCATCATTCATCTGATAGTGAGTAATGTGTTGGGCACCAGTCAGATATTTGGTTATAATTTTAGTTCTGCCCCCGGTTCTGATGGCGTGTTTAAATCCTTTGCCATTGTACCTGCATCCACCCGTTTCATTTTTGCAGGAATTTTTATTTCAATAGATCATCCCAAACAGCATATTCCCAAATAATTAATAATCCTTAAATTTAATTTTATGAAAACCAGAATTTTAATGTTTACCCTCGTAATTTGCCTTCAGTTGGCAGGTTTAAGCCAGAACACGGCTTTTGATTCAGTAATGGTTCAATCAGTAAAACAGTTGGGCTCAGTTGCAACTCCTGAAGTTTATCTGGAGCATGCCGCTCATTTTGAACGTATTGCTGCAAATGTAACTGACAATTGGTTGCCGTTGTATTATGCAGCTTATTGTTATACAAATTATGCCTTCCTGGTGCAGGATGGTGATAAAAAAGACCAGCGGCTTGATCAGGCGCAGGCCAATATTGAAAAAGCCTTTAAGTTAAGCCCTGATGAATCAGAATTACACGTATTACAGGCAATGATTTATCAGGCAAGGATTTCGGTCAACCCTATGGCAAGGGGGATGAAATATTCTCAAAAAGCCAATGAAGAACTGGGTGTGGCTGAAAAACTGAACCCCGAGAATCCGAGAACTTATTTTTTGCGCGGGCAGAATATTTTCGGTACTCCTAAGATGTTCGGTGGAGGTAAGGAAGTTGCCAAACCACAATTTTTAAAGGCAAAGGAAAAATTTGCTGCGCAGTTGCCGGTGAATCCGCTGATGCCTTCCTGGGGCAAAGAAGCCAATGATGGCATGGTGAAGGCCTGTGAATAAAACGGTTGAATGCTGCCCGGGTGAAATCAATTTGTAAATTTGTATCCCGGGCAGGCATAACTTGTTTTGTAAAATCCTGCTGTTTCCTTTGGTGATGTGTGGGTTTATCAGGATTTAAACTCATTGATATTTAATTAATTATAATGTGTGCAATTAATTGTAAGACTGATTTATGACACGAAAGACTGCTAAAATAATCCTCTACAACGCACAGATTCTGCTTATATGTGCGCTGATAGGTGTAGTTACTTCGGCCCTGTTTGCCCGGAAATTCAATCTGGAAATTTCATTAGGCAATGCCTTGTATGGTATATTGATAGGTTACCCCCTTTGGATGGGAAATGCATATGCCGGTGTCTTTGTCCGGCGTTGGTTCCCATGGAACCGCAACCCGGTTAAAACGCTCTGGTTAAGTTTATTGCTGGGCCTTATTATTACGATTTTTATAATTGTTGTGGTCAATTTTGCATTTTACAATTACTATTCTGATGAGTTTATTTCACTTACCAGATTGTTCGATGTAGGATTCTCTGCCATGATCAGTGAGCTGATTATCACCATCATTGTCACCAATATTATGTATTTCAGCAAGTTTTTCAATGAATGGCGTCAAATTGCCGTTGAACACGAAAAAATGAAACAACTGGCCCTCAGCCATCAGTTCGAAGCACTTAAAAACCAGGTGAATCCTCATTTTTTGTTCAATAGCCTGAATGTACTTACAAGCCTTGTTGAAACAAATCAGGAGCAAGCCGTTAAATTTATCAGGCAAATGTCAGAAGTTTATCGTTATGTGCTCGAGAACAAGGATAAAGAACTTGTGGAAGTTGAAACGGAGATGAAATTTGCAGCATCCTACATTTTCCTGTTGAAAATACGGTTTGACCAAAGCCTGATTGTTGATGTATCTCTTTCGGGTTCTGATTACTATATTATTCCGCTGGCCATGCAATTATTACTCGAAAATGCTGTAAAACACAATATTATATCCCTGGCTCAGCCATTGCATATCGCTATTTTTGAAGATGACCAATATGTGGTGGTTAAAAACAATTTACAGGTTAAATCCGTAATGCCCGGCAGCGGAATAGGATTGAACAACATCCGCGAACGTTATTCCAGACTTACCAAGCTACCCGTGATTGTTGAGAATAAGGATGCTGCCTTTATCGTGAAAATACCAAAAATTTATGGAAAGCCTTAATTCTTAAGCATATGAGAATAATGGTTGTTGAAGATGAAAAGCTTGCTGCCCAAAGGTTATGCAAACTTATTATGGATTTGGAGCCACTTAGCAATATTGAATTTGTGTCTGACAGCATTTCTTCGGTGGTGGCCTGGCTCAATGCCAATCCACCTCCTGAAATTGCCTTTATGGATATTCAGCTTTCTGACGGGCTTAGTTTTGAAATATTTGAGCAGTTTGATGTTCGGTTTCCCGTAATATTTACAACCGCTTTTGATGAATATGCGCTGAGGGCATTTAAAGTGAACAGCATCGATTATTTATTGAAACCTGTTGATAGGGACGAATTGAAATTTGCAATCAGCAAGTATTATAAAATTATAACTAACAATGCCACTGACGGTTATCACAATGCAAAAGCCATTGATAGTGTGATGGAAATGCTTGTGAAGAAATACAAAGCGCGCTTTCTGGTGCGGGCAGGAGATCATTACCGTACTTATACAACCGCTCAGATTGCATTTTTTTACAGCCTCAGCAAAGCCACGTTTTTTAATACATTTGAAAACAAGAACCTTGATGTGGATTATTCTTTGGATGAATTAGAGAAAATGCTCGATCCGGCAATGTTTTTCAGAGTCAATCGGCAGTTTATTATTAATATTTCAGCCATAGCTGATATGCTGTATTATTCAAACAGCCGTCTCAAAATCAGGCTTGTAAATCCAACTATTGAAGAAGTTATCGTAAGCCGTGAAAAAGTTTCCTTGTTCAAAGAATGGCTTAACGGGTAAGCCATTGCATGGCAAATAGGTTTAAATGGCTATGATTGCACGAGTGGTTTATCCCAATCTGTTAATTTCTCCAATCATTGGGAATCTGCGTCAATATGGATGGGGTTTTGTACTTTTGCATGGTGAATTGCAAAGAGATTAAAATAGAACCAATTGATTCCTGGCTCACATCAGGAGGCCAGCCATTGGTCATTGCTGGACCGTGTAGTGCTGAAAGCTATACGCAGGTGATTACAACCGCTAAAGAGCTGGCTGCTATCCCGCAGGTAAGGGTGTTCAGGGCTGGATTGTGGAAGCCCCGAACACGGCCAAACTCTTTTGAAGGTGTTGGTTACGAAGGGCTTGAATGGTTAAAGGAAGTTAAACTTCAAACAGGTTTACTTACATGCGTTGAAGTGGCTACGCCAAAGCATGTTGAAGCGGCAATTAGAAATGGTGTCGACATACTTTGGGTAGGAGCCCGCACGACTGTAAATCCTTTTTTGGTTCAGGAAATAGCCGAATCGGTCAGAGGAACCAATATACCAATGATGGTAAAAAATCCGGTTAATCCCGATCTGGAACTCTGGCTCGGTGCCATTGAACGGTTCCAGCAGGCTGGCCTGACCAAACTTGCAGCCATTCACCGGGGGTTCTCATTCTTCAGGAAAAGCCCTTACCGCAATGCCCCAATGTGGGAAATCCCCATCGAAATTAAAAGGATATGCCCTTCGCTTCCGGTTATTACCGACCCGAGCCATATGGCGGGCAGGCGTGATTTATTGCTCCCGCTTGCTCAGAAGGCACTTGATCTGGAAATGGATGGGCTGATGATAGAGGTGCATTGTGATCCCGACAAAGCATTGACTGACCGTGATCAGCAGATTACACCAGTGCAATTGTCAGGATTGCTTAAACAGTTGATTTTGCGAAGGCTTGTGGGCAATAACGAAGTTCAGAATAAACTGGAAAGCCTTCGTAGTGAGATTGATAAGCTTGACAATGAATTGATTGAGATATTATCACACAGGATGAGTATCGTTGATGAAATTGGCAGGTATAAAAAAGAAAACAATATTACAATTCTTCAGTTACGGCGCTGGCGCGAAATTATTGAAGACCGCCTTGCCCATGGCGTAAGTTGCGGACTCGATAAATCATTTCTGCTGAACGTGTTACAGCATATGCATGATGAGGGGATCAGACGGCAGAATGCCATCATGAATAACAATCAGGAATAATGTGTGAATATAATGCGCTTAGAATGATTGATTTTGTTGTGCTTAAAGGAATGCGCAGAATGGGCTCAGTGCGTGTGAATTAACAGTTATTGGGTTACCCGCATAACAAAAACTCCCGGATGAAAACAACCGGGAGTGATATAGATTTTTTTTAGAAAATTGTTAGTTTTCCGAAGGGTTTACAGGAACAATAGACACATATGATTTGTCATCGCGGCGGCGTTTAAATTCCACCATTCCATCAGTGAGGGCAAAAATAGTGTGATCTTTACCAAGCCCTACATTCAGACCCGGGTGATGTTTTGTGCCTCTCTGCCTGAGGATGATATTTCCGGCCTGAGCAAACTGACCACCATAAATTTTAACACCAAGTCGCTTACTTTCAGATTCTCTGCCATTGGATGAACTACCGGCACCTTTTTTATGAGCCATAATATAATAATTTTAACAGTTTACAAAAAAATTAGAGCGAAATTTCTTCAACCCTGATCCTTGAAAGAGGTTGACGGTGACCATTCATCTTCTGGTAACCTTTCCTTCTTTTTTTCTTAAATACCAGAACGGTATCAGCTTTCAGGTGATTTACAATCTTTCCTGATACTTTGGCACCTTCAACGAGAGGTTTACCAACGCTAATTGTGCCATCGTTATCAACAAGCATTACTTTGCTGAACTCAACACTTGAACCTTCTTCCCCTTCCAGGCGGTTTACAAAGTATTCACGGTCTTTTTCAACTTTCATTTGCTGACCGGCTATATCAACTATTGCGTACATTTTCAAATATTTATTAACGGAAAACCTCAAATTTTGGAAGTGCAAAAGTACAACTTTTTTGATTTGCCCAAACTTTTTATTCAAAAATATTTTTTTTCACATTCCAGACACCCTTTTTACAAATCTGTAGTCTGTGGTTTTATGCAGATTTTAATAGTTTGCTGTTTTGGGGAACAGGAAAGATTGGTTAAACGTACCTGTGTGTGACTTGAATGTGAAGGATCTGAACTTCGGATTCTTCACATTTTTTTGCTTTGAAATCAAATAATACCATGATAAGCAGCCTTCTGTATTTATCAATGAATATGATTGATTATCTGATATTTATATTTTTTTTAAAATTTTTTAATTTTTTTTTCTGTTTTCAGGCAACCCTTTTGCAAAAGTATAGTCTGCTTTATTTGAATGCGCGAGTCAGAAACAAGCATTTTATCTAATAATTAAGGCATAAAGTTGCGAATGACAGATATTTACCCATATTGTAATGGTGAATTCATTAATTCCGGGACTTCACATCAGGTTTTAAACCCGTATGATGGTTCTGTGGCCGGTCGCACCCTGCTTGTTTCTGAACAAACCCTGAACCATGCAATTTCCGGTGCACGTGAGTCGCTTAAACCAATGGCATCTATGCCAACCTGGGAACGCTCAGCAATACTATCTGAAATTTCAGAAAAACTTAAGAATCAACGTGTTGATTTTGCTAAACTCATCACTTCAGAATCCGGAAAGCCACTAAAAAATTCACTTCTTGAGGTCGACCGTTCAATAAATACATTTTTGATAGCAGCGGAAGAAACAAAACGTATCCCCAATGAATACCTGAGCCTTGACTGGACTGCAGCAAATGCAGGTAAAGAAGCAGTGGTCCGGTATTTCCCCTGTGGTATTGTTGCCGGAATTTCTCCGTTTAATTTTCCATTAAATCTTGCAGTGCATAAAATTGCCCCGGCCATTGCCGCCGGGTGCCCGATCATACTAAAACCCTCATCTTCCACACCCCTGACTGTACTCAAACTTGCTGAAATCATCCATACTACCAGCCTTCCGAAAGGAGCATTTTCAGTTTTGCCTATGAACCGGCAAACCGGAAATCTGCTGGCAACCAACAATGATATCAGTCTGGTTAGTTTTACAGGATCAGCAGAAGTGGGATGGGGAATCAAACAACAAAGTGGTAAAAAGAAGGTAGTGCTTGAACTGGGCGGAAATGCAGGTGTAATTCTGACTCCCACCGCAAATATCAATCCGGCCATACAAAAATGTGTAACAGGAGCTTTCTCCTTTGCAGGCCAGGTTTGCATTCATACGCAACGAATTTATGTCCACAGCAGCATTTACCAACAATTCGTACAGCAGTTTATTCATGGGGTTAAAAACCTGAAACATGGTAATCCGATGGATTCTGATACGGATATTTCTGTTCTGATTAACGAAGAAAGTGCCCTCAGGGTGGAATCATGGGTTGATGAAGCAGTCAATTCAGGGGCAACCATCCTGCACGGAGGAATCCGGAGGGGTAGTTTTTACGAGCCTACTGTTCTTACGGGAACAAATCATACCATGAAGGTATGTAATGAAGAAATCTTCGGACCGGTCGTCACAATTGAACCTTACAGCGGCTTTGAACAGGCTGTTGCCATGGTTAATTCGGGGCCATACGGATTGCAGGCAGGTGTCTTTACTGACAGCATTACTGAAATGAACTTTGCTTTTAACAACCTTGAGGTAGGCGGCGTTATCATAAACGATGTCCCTACTTTCAGGGCCGACCATATGCCATACGGTGGTGTGAAGAACTCCGGATTTGGTCGCGAAGGTGTGAAGTATGCCATCCATCATATGATGGAACCGCGAGTTCTAGTGAAAAACCTTTAGCATCCCGTTATGCAAAAGTTAATCTCTTCCCGGCCATCTAAGGCCATCCTCAATTGGCGAAATGCCAGAACAATGAACGAAATGAGTATAACTCGTATTATTTTAAACAATTAATCCATTATTAACTAAAACTTCTACTATGAAACGTTTTTTAAAACTTATCTCGGTAGTAGTCCTTACAGTTCTCTGGAGCAGCACTTTTGCCCAGTATTGTACACCAGCTTACAGCAGCGGCTGTTCCTTTGGTGACGGACTAACACTATTCCAGCTTGGTCCCATTAACCAGACCATTCCCTGTTCAGGCACACCTGCCTATTATCATGATTACACTGCTCAGTCAGCTCCCATTACAGCTGGTACCCCTGCCACAGTTACTATGAAAGCAGGTTACAGCAGCACGTATGTTGATATCTGGATCGATTTCAACAACAACAAT